>CAIKYI010000170.1 GCA_903831545.1 uncultured Methylobacter sp.
CGCCGCATGGCGCAAGAACAGGGCATGATCGAACCGTTTGAAAGCGGTCAGGTCAGAGATTCAGAGCACGGCAGGGTCATTTCCTACGGCACGTCCAGTTACGGTTATGATGTGAGGTGTTCGGATGAGTTCAAGATTTTTACCAACATCAATTCTGCCATTGTCGATCCCAAAGACTTTGATTCCAACAGCTTTGTCGATGTTAAATCAGATGTCTGCATTATTCCGCCCAACTCGTTTGCCTTGGCCAGAACTGTTGAATTTTTTAGAATTCCGCGTGATGTACTGACGATTTGCCTTGGCAAATCCACCTATGCAAGATGCGGTATCATCGTCAATGTAACGCCTTTGGAACCCGAGTGGGAAGGCCATGTGACGCTGGAATTTTCCAACACCACAACACTTCCCGCAAAAATCTATGCCAACGAAGGCGTTGCACAAATGCTGTTTTTTGGTGGTGACGAGGTTTGCGAAACGTCTTATAAAGACCGGGGCGGTAAGTATCAGGGACAGACTGGGGTTACCTTGCCTAAAGCGTAGCTGCCAGCTGTAAAATTAAAATTCTATCGTGTAGATTTAACGGAGAGCCAAAATGAGTACTACCCAAAAACTTAGTGTCACTCTTCCAAATCATTTGGCGGATGCCATAAAAGCCAAAGTTGAGGCAGGCATCTATGCGACTGAAAGCGACGTAATCAGGGGATGGATTGCGCGCCCTTATAGCCCGTGACCACGCCATGGAAAATTGGCTCAGGAATCAAGTTGGTCCTGCTTTCGATGCACTAAAGTCAAATCCCTCTAGCGCTTTATCTATTAGCGAGATAAGGGCAAGGCTTGCTGCTGAACATGAAATCGCCACAACAAAGCTTTAATGCCGTACACCGTCAATTTTTCGCCAGAAGCTGAAGAACAGCTGGCGTCACTCTATCGTTATCTCGCTGCCGTAGCATCACCAAAAATTGCAAATCGTTATACCAGTGCAATTGTCTCGTATTGCGAGGGACTAAATACATTTCCTCATAGGGGCTTACCACGTAATGACATACGCCAAGGCCTGCGCGTTACCAACTACAAATCGCGAACCATAATTGCCTACGATGTAACTGCCGAAGTGGTATCCATTATTGGTATTTTCTATGGCGGCCAAGACTACGAAACTAACTTTCAGACTGAGATTTCCACAAAAGCCAACTCTTCAGAAAATCCTTATTGAACCTTCAATGGCATCGGCAAGGTAACTGGCGGCAGTTGCACAAAAAATCCTTTATCCTTTAAAGCATCCATAACTTTCCCGGCATCTTCCCTTGCCAACCTGCGTTCTGGCGTCAGTTCAAGTTCCATCACAAATTCAATTTTGCCAAAGCTGATAAACAGCGCTTCCGGCACCTTCGAAAAGTCATCTTTTTTATCAACATAAAGATAAAGATGTTCTTTTTTCAAGCTTTTATAGATATAACACAGCATATTGTCAGGTGAAGTAATGAATCAAAGCGCTATTTTAACCATTTTTGATTAGAATGTACTTTTGTTAACCTGTTCACAAAATTCAAATGGATAAATATCCTGTCACACCTGCCGATTTTTTTAAAAAAGCTTGTTTTTTTGAAGCAACCTTAATTCTGGTCGCTGTGATTTTAGGCTGGATTGCACAAATCGATCCTTTTGTGAATCTTCATTTTTCCGAATCTGCCATTGCTTACGGCGTGATTGGCACCATGCCGCTGTTTTTACTTTTTTTAATTATGGAGCAGTTGCAAACGGAATCGGTAGTCAAGATCAAAAAACTGTTACTCGACACTTTAGGCCCAGGTTTACATCGTTATCACTGGACGGATTTATTGGTGCTTGCGGCAATTGCCGGCTTTTCGGAAGAACTTTTGTTTCGCGGGATCATACAACCCTGGCTGGAATCATCCTGGGGAATGGCGACAGGTCTGGTCGTTAGTAATATTATTTTTGGCCTGGTTCATGCCGTGACGCCACTTTATGCAGTGATAGCAACTTTAGTAGGCATTTACTTAAGTTTATCCCTGGATTATGGCGGCGAAAGAAATTTATTACTTCCAGTCGTCATTCACGGCTTTTACGATTTTCTGGCGTTTGTCGCATTAATGCGTGCTTATCGGGCGAGTCGTTTAAGTAATTCAAAAGAACAAAATTTTTAACTATCGCTGTATTTTCCAGATTCATTCAACTTAAAGCGGATGGTCACAACATGCAATATAAAGATTATTACAAAATCATGGGACTCGCCAGAAA
>CAIKYI010000171.1 GCA_903831545.1 uncultured Methylobacter sp.
CCAGTCAAATATGTAGACAAGCTTAGACTACATGTAATTTTTTACCAGCACTTCTGCTATTTGCACACTGTTTAAAGCGGCACCTTTTCGAACATTATCGCCCACTACCCATAAATCTATTCCTAGCGGATGCGATATATCTTCACGAATACGCCCTACAAACACATCATCGTTGCCTGAGGACTCGGTCACTGCAGTCGGATAACCTCCATCATTGCGTTCATCCATGACTTTTACCCCAGGGGCTTGCTCTAGCAATGCCCTTACAGTAGCCACGTCGATTTTTTCACGGGTTTCGATATGGACCGCCTCGGAATGTCCGTAAAAAACAGGAACCCGCACCGCAGTTGCATTCACCATAACCCTATCATCACCCAGAATTTTTTGCGTTTCCCAGACCATTTTCATTTCTTCTTTGGTATAACCATTGTCCATAAACACATCAATCTGCGGCAACACGTTGAAAGCGATCTGTTTTGGATAAACGCTTGGTTTTATCGGCTGCATGCTAAGCAGATTGGATGTTTGCTTTACCAACTCTTCTATGGCTTCTTTACCTGTACCCGAAACCGCCTGATAAGTGCAAACATTGATACGCGTAATGCCAACAGCGTCGTAGATAGGCTTTAAGGCCACCAACATCTGAATGGTTGAACAATTGGGATTGGCGATAATGCCACGATTTTTATAATCGGCAATTCTTTCAGGATTGACTTCGGGCACTACCAACGGAATATCATCGTCATAGCGAAACTGCGAGGTATTATCTATAACAACGCAACCCGCAGCCGCAGCTTTTGGCGCGTATTCTGCAGAAACAGACGCGCCGGGCGAAAACAAACCGATTTGGACTGTTGAAAAATCAAAAGTAGCCAAATCCTTTACGACTAAAGAGCCGCCTTTAAAAGGAATCCGTTTACCCACTGAATTACTGCTCGCCAAAGCATAAACTTCACCGACAGGAAAATTACGTTCCTCCAGAATTGACAGCATGGCTTCACCAACCGCACCTGTGGCGCCAACTACAGCAACATTAAATAACTTGGTCATTAACTTTATATTCCTTATTTTTACTTAAATTTTGAATAGCGATAGCCACAAAAACCTATCCCAGCACAGCAAAAACTTTACGGGTTATTTCATCGACACTACCGACACCGGCTATCGAACTGAACTTGACTGACTGACCTGGCGCCGAATAAAAGCCAACCAAAGGTTTAGTCTGCTCATGATAAACACTGAGTCGCTTACGCACGGTTTCTTCCTTATCATCATCACGTTGAATCAAAGGTTCTCCGGTCACATCATCGACACCCTCAATTTTAGGTGGATTAAATTCGATATGATAGGTACGTCCGGATTGTAAATGTACTCGTCTACCTGCCATACGCTTTACAATTTCCTCATCCTCTACCACTATCTCAATGACCGTATCAATGCTAACGCCCATTTCATTCAGACCTTCAGCCTGAACAATTGTGCGTGGAAAACCGTCCAGCAAATAGCCATTGACGCAATCGGCCTGAGTAATACGCTCCTTGATCAAGCCTAAAATAATGTCATCGGAAACCAGGCCGCCGGCATCCATCACTTTTTTCGCCTCGATACCCAACGCTGTTCCTGCCCGCACTGCGGCTCTTAACATGTCACCTGTTGAAATTTGCGGAATAGCATATTTTTCAGTAATAAATTGAGCTTGAGTTCCTTTACCAGAACCAGGACTTCCTAACAGGATGATGCGCATAACTAACTCCATTGTGTCATTAAGACAGATTTAGACGAAATATAACACTTGTATAGATTGGATTAACTTAATCCACCTACAAAACCAGATAAAACATAACTGGATATTTTATAACACATCAAATTTTATCTCTTGTAAAAATA
>CAIKYI010000172.1 GCA_903831545.1 uncultured Methylobacter sp.
AAAACCTGATCAAACAAGGCCATACCCTAACGGTGTTAAGCCGCAGCCCAGATAAAGTAGCCAACCTCTGTGGCTCTGAAGTTAAAGCAATAAGCAGTCTTGCACAACTAAAAGCGGAAGATAGCTTTCAGGTCATCATCAACCTTGCCGGTGCGCCGATTTTTGACGCTCGCTGGAGCGAATCTCGTAAACAGATTATCAAAGAAAGTCGCATCGACCTTACCCAACAATTACTGGACGGCATCGCTCGCATGGCTGTCAAACCCGAATTGTTAATTAGCGGCTCAGCCATCGGCTATTATGGTTCGCAAGGCGATACCGTGTTAACCGAACAATCCACGCCCACCAAAGATTTCTCGCAACAGCTTTGTGTGGATTGGGAGGCGGCCGCAAAACAGGCCGAACAATTTGGCGTTAGAGTTTGTCTGATCAGAACCGGCCTGGTCATTGATAATGGCGGCGGTTTTTTGGCAAGGATGCTACTGCCTTTTCGCTTGGGCTTGGGTGGGCGACTGGGTGATGGCAAACAATGGATGTCCTGGATTCATCGTCAGGACTGGATAAACATCGTTCTGGCCATGATAGCCGATTCCAGTATGCACGGCGCTTATAATGCGACCGCTCCTCACCCGGTGACCAATGCCGAGTTCACCCGCATTTTGGCGCAATGTGTTAAGCGCCCTGCCCTGCTACCGGTGCCGGCCGGGGTGCTAAAACTTCTGCTGGGTGAAATGTCTGAACTGGTTTTGGGTAGTCAGCGGGTAATACCTGAACGGCTGTTGTCCCAAGGTTTCAAGTTTGACTATGATGATCTGGCGACGGCTTTAAGCAAAACATTAAGATAGAAAAATTGCCATCGGTCTTGTGGGAGCAACGCCTTCGTCGCGATTTGCAATGTTAGTCGCGACGTAGGCGTCGCTCCCACTTTACATATCCAAACCACCGACAGCATCTTTATACCATGCCTTGGTGAGTTGACTCTCTCGGGCATGATCGACAATCGGGGCGGGATAAGCGCAAGCACTGTGTTTTTTATCCCACTGATGAATGGTTTTACTTGAAAAAGTCTTAAGCTCCGGCACCCATTTATGAATGTAACGACAGTCCGCATCAAATTTAAGTTGCTGTAGCCAGGGATTAAAAATCCTGAAATAAGGTTGGGCATCACAACCGGTTGAAGCGGCCCATTGCCAATTGCCGTTATTGATACAGGGATCATAATCGACCAGATGTTGCGCAAAATAACGCTCGCCCCAGCGCCAACTGATATGCAGATCTTTTACCAAAAATGAGGCGACAATCATACGAACCCGGTTATGCATAAAGCCGGTGGCGTTAAGTTCTCGCATACCCGCATCGACTATCGGGAAACCGGTTTTTCCTTCACTCCAGGCCTGGAAATAATCACGATTATTTTCCCACTTTAGATTGGCAAATTTTTCCAAAAAAGCGTGTCCAAAAATCTGCGGAAAGTGATAGGCAATATGGGTAAAAAAATCACGCCAGTACAACTGCCGAAGCAGGGGATGCTCGCTGCCAAGTTGCTCGGTAATGGCATAGTAAACTTCTCTGACCGAACAGGTGCCAAACTTCAAATGCGCCGAAAGTTTGCTGGTTGCATCCAGTTCTGGATAGTCGCGGGTATTTAGATAGTCGCTGCAGTCATCCAGCTGATCAAGTATCGCTAACGCCTGTTGACGTCCGCCATGAATGACTAATTCAGCTTGCGCCAAACAAAATTCATCGAGCGTAAAGCCTGTATCTACAGACAAAAAATTATTTTTATCTACTGCTTTGGGTAAAGCAACCGGAAACTGTCTGGCATTGTTATAAAACGCCGTAAAAACCTTATAAGGGGTTTGATCGCCTTTTACCGCCTGTTCAGGTTCATTTAGCAAACTATCGGCAAGTACATGCAGTGCGATTCCCAAACGCTTACAAACCATTGCCATCTCATAATCACGACGCCTGCTAAACGGCGTGTAATCACGATTGATAAATACCGCTTGTATTTGCTGCTGTTCAACGAGTTGCTCAATTACCTGTTCAGGTAGCGTCTTATAAATTGCCAGTCTCCCGCCTGCTGACTGAAGTTGCAGCTCAACGTCCAACAGCGATTGCAACATAAACTGCAAAGCCGGTTTACTCTGATAAGGATGTGGCTCAATCTGGCGCGGGTCAAAAATGAAGCAGGGAAGCACGCTATCTGAAAGGCGCATGGCTTCAAGCAAGGCAGTATTGTCATAAAGCCGAAGATCGCGCCGAAATATAAACAGTGAAGTTGAATAAGTGCTCATTAAAACGGCTATTTGAAATGTTTTGTCATTATTGGAACACTGATTTTACACCGATAAATAATGAGCCATGATGCTCATGAAAAAATTTCTACAAAGTAGTTTTGATCCAAGGCTGACAGTTATTTAACTTTTTGATAAGAATGCTTGTTAAAAACAATCGACACCCCACCATAGATCAAGTTTGATGCGCCCAAATACAAAAAGAACCAGCGGTAACTTTCATCGATGGCTATTTGATTAACCATGCCATAAAACTCAATGGAGCCCATCAACATCAGCCAAAACATACCTGCCGGAACCAGTAAACGGTAGTTTTGACTGTAGCTGCAAAAGCAGTAAATGGCAAACTGGCTTAACGTTAAATAAATCAGCATCAAGCGCAAGTTGCTGGCCAATGCCCCATAAAGCTCGGAGTTATTATCAAAAAATGCCGTACTTCCGGTTGCGGAAGTAACCGTGACAATCAGTAAAAAAACCACAGCCATATTAAAGTTGATGGCCGGTATTACTTTAAGATACGGCAATATTTTATTATCAGAATTTTTAGTATTCATGTTGATCCCGAAAAAAAAACCCTTCAAGAATACAGACTTTGAAGGGGTTATAGAGGA
>CAIKYI010000173.1 GCA_903831545.1 uncultured Methylobacter sp.
GATTTTCAGTGATTAAATCGAGTGCGGAATTTAATTCATCAAAGTAACAATCCGCCTGTTCCGCTCCCCAGTTTTTAAACGAATAAAGCCAGATATTTTTCAGATCTTGTTTTGCGAGCGCCTGAGTATGAATTTTGCGCATTTTCAGACTAAACCAGCTTCTTTTTTGGCTTCCAGTCTGATTGACTCCATATGTAATTCGCCAGCATCGCCACTCTCTTCGCCTTCAATCAGGGCGGTTTGTAAAAATTGTAGCTTTGAATTCGCTTCTCTTTCTTCAAGCAAGCGTAACGAATCGCGCATAATTTCACTCACACTTACATAACGTCCACTCTTGATCAGAGACTCAATGAGACTGTTCCAGTGTTCGCCAAGGCTAACAGTTTGAGTTCGTACTTGCGCCATGTTGTTCTCCTGGTCAGTTTTTTTAATGAAAGTGTAAGATATATTCTTACAATCAATAAAGCAAACCTATTTTTTATAACCTTTGTTGGCCATCGTTTGTAAATAACGCGGTAAGACGCAATCCGTAGGGTGTCAAGAGCGTATTGCGCCGCACGCACTTCTGACTCGACATATTGACATCCTTGGTACCGTTGTCCACGAAACCCGTAAACGTTGGCCATTCCATATTGATGCTTGGGTTGTTTTGCCGGAGCATTTACATTGTGTGTGGACATTACCGGTTGGCGATGATGACAATGCCAATCGTTGGCGAGTAATCAAACAAGGTTTTTTTAAAGCCTTGCCGATCACCGAAAGGCGGTCGTAGGTTCGTATTGCCCGTGGGGAAAGAGGGATTTGGCAACGCCGTTTTGGGGAACATGTGATTCGGGACGATGCAGACTATGCGGCACAAATTGATTATTGTCACATCAATCCGATGAAGCACGGCTTGGTTAAGCGTATTGCGGATTGGCCATATTCAACCTTCCATCGATATGTTGAGCAAGGCCTGTACCCGTGGATTGGGCGGCATTTCCAAACATCGGTTTTGTTGATGGTGAGCGTGGTTGAAGTTTTTGCGAGATAGAGGGCAAACATGCGGCGCACTTGGCGAGCGAAAATGAAAGAGTAAACCAAGGATTAAATCTGCTGGTGTCTTTGTAATGAGCTGTGGGGATGAATATTACGCTGCGGCAAGAAATTTTTTTTTTGACGAAAAATACTGTCGAGCAATTTTTACTTATTTTTTAAATGACGAGGGGCGAGCAGTTAATATCCGTGTTCTATTATTCCATGTGATAACAGGTTATTTATAGCGAGTTACCTTATGGCAAATATAACTTAAAACGGGCCCCACCAAACTGACTGTTATTATCGGTTGTAATAAATCCTTTTTGATCCGCTTTGACATGTAGTTGTGCAATGGTCTCCACATAAACAAGTCCTAAATGAGTATTGCCGGTAGTGGTATCTTCCAGACCGGGTACTTTTTGATCAGACCTCAAAAGGTCTTCAGGATAGCCCGTGCCATCATCCTCAAGACAAAAAACAACATAATCTCCTTCCTGACTGGCGGAAAGCAATACTTTGCTCAGGCAATAGTGTTGTGCGTTATTTACCAGTGTGCAAAGGGCATTGATGATATGAGTGGCATCGCAGTAACAAAATAAATCGCTTTGGCTCTGGGTAAGAAGTTGAATGCTGCCTAAAGACAATAAGCTTGATTGTTGGGCGGCAACATCCTCCAAAATATCTGCGGCACTGTGCTCGTCGATAGTCAGACTAAAGTGGGATAAATCAATTTTATGAAGCGTCAGTAATTGCATGAGGCTGTTGTTCATGCGATTGGTTTCAAATTCCAGTTGTTTGAATTCTGGAGGCTTTTTATCCGGGTAGTTATTCTTAAGCTGGCTGATGAGTGCATGAAGCGTCGCCAATGAATTCTTGATATCATCCACTGACGAGACAAGTAGTTCAGAAAAATTGATTGCAGCCATAACGGTTAGGTTTTTTAACTTGTTATTGACAAGTTTTCTTTAAGCGAGGTCAGTTCTTTTTGAAGGCTGCTGAGCTGACTGTGTGGTACGCCTATTTCTATGGCTTTATTGATAAAGGACTGGGTTCTGAGGATCTTTTCAGAAGCAAGCTGGGATGCTTTAAGATCGTGAATCAAGACTTTTATCAGATTCAAATTGATCGTATGATTATTGGGCGTTTTGGTAATGGCTTGCTCAAAAATTGCCAGTGCTCCTTGAATGTCACCCTCCTGGAACAGGCTGACGCCTTTATTGTTAATATCTACCAGTTCTTTTTTTATCTCTTGAATCAATGTGTTTGCATGCTCTTCGCCGATAATGGCATCACACATTAATTCGATATCTTTGATAAATGGTTTATCGTCAATATTGGTTTTAAGCAAATCATTAAGAATTTCATCGCAGTTTTCTCCATTTCCGTTTAGAAAAAAAGTCTTGGCCATTTCCAGGCGTAGCTCCCGGGACACCTGTCTATTAAATTCCTCGTTAAGCTTAAAGGCTTTTCCATAAGCTTGTTGTGCCAGTGTTTTGTTGTCTTTTGCCTGATAAATTCTGGTTTCCAGCAGGGCAGACCTTAGCTTTGCTTCAGGATCATTACGAAACTGTTGGTTTAGTTCGTAGACTATTTTAAGTGCCTCGTTTGGCGCGTTACTTTTCAGATAGACATTGGCCAGTCCGGCATAGTCGCTGGAAGAGCGGTGTATGGAATTTTTGCCCAGCTTAATAGTGGCCATATAGGCTTTTTTGGCAACAGGAAGGTTTTGGGTTTTGTCAGCCAGTAAGGCCAGTTTTTTTTGTCGTAAGATGGACAAAGGCGACAGTTCAACGGCCAAATTAAGTGATGACATCGCGCTTTCATTGTTACCTAGCGACTCATACGCTTTTACCAGCCAGTCATAAGCCTCAAGCATCACCGGATACTGTTTGATGAGATTTTGAAAAGTCTCAATTGCCTGGTCATAAAAACTGAGAAAAAATGCTACAACACCCAGGCCACATCTTGCCCAGGGAATATCTCTTTCTTGAAGAATACCCTGGTAAATCGCTTCGGCTGACTTAAAGTCGCCAACCTTAATGGCAAGTTCAGCACGCAATTTTAATAAAGGCAGGTGCATTTTTTTATCATTTAATTGCAGCAGCTCTTCGCAACACTCTATGGCCTGGTAAAGATTGCCGGAGTCTATTTTATTGTCAATACTTCGCAAAAATTTCTTGCGCGTGTAGCATCGATCAATACGAATTAATAGTTGTTGTTGGTTAAAGGGCTTAATCAGATAATCATCGGGTTTATTATCGATGGCGCTAAGTACCATTTCTGGGTTTTGTTCACCGGTGACCATGATAAAGATTGCATTAATCGGCAATAACTTTAGATGTCTGGCTTCTTCGAGAACCTGTTGGCCGTTTTTTCCTCTGAGTAGATTGTAATCACAGAGCACAATATCAAACTTGTCAACCCTCATCGCGGTTATTGCGTTAAGTCCTGATTCTGCCTCAATAATATGACGCGCGCCAAAGGTAACCATTATATGTTTAATGGTTTCGCGCATGATTGCCTGATCTTCGACAATCAATATTTTTTTTGAGGCGAGGTTTATAGTCATAAAAGGTTACTTAAGCTTAGTTTTGATCCATCTGGTTTAGGCTTAAATGACTGGTCGCTTAAGCGCAAGACTAATTAGACTGTCGCTGTTAGCTCATTGCTATGGCAAATAAAGCCTGAACCGCGCGCCGCCAAACTGACTGTTATTGTCGGTTGTAATAAAGCCCCGTTTGTCGCCTTGAACGTGTAATTGCGCAATGGTATCCGTAAAAAACAAGCCAAGTCCGGTGTTACCGGTTGCCAGATCAATCAGGGGGAGTTGTTTGTAATCAGAGGTAAGAAGGTTTTCCGGATACCCCTTGCCGTCGTCTTCGATGCAAAAAACAACATAATCACCTTCCTTGGCGACAGAAAGTAACACTTTGGTTAGACAATAGCGCTGTGCATTATTAACCAGGGTACATAGTGCATTGCCGATCAGCGTGCTGTCACAATAACAATGTAGATCATTATCGCATTGGGTAATGAGTTTAATATTGCCTAAGGACAGTAAGGTAGACTGCTGTGCTGAAACATCTTCCAATATTTCTCCGACTTCATGTTCATCTATAGTCGGGCTGAATTGGGATAAGTCTATTTTGTAAAGAATAAGTAATTGCATGAGGATATTATTCATGCGATTGGCTTCAAAGTTTAGATGTTTTAATTCATCGGGTTTTGGATCTATGTAAATCTTTTCAAGTTGAGTCAAGAGGGCACGAAGAGCGCCCAATGAGTTTTTAATATCGTGTATTGATGAAGCCAGGAGGGCAGAGAAATCGATCGGAAGCATAAGTTTAATCCCTAAGGTTAGTTATTGAAGCGTCGCGTTTTGAAATGAATCCAGCTCTGTTTGAAGGCGACTGATCTGGGTGTGGGGCATGCCAATTTCTATTGCTTTGTTAATATAAGCTTGAGCCTTGATGATTTTATCAGGATCAGGTTTTGAACTTTTCAAATCATGAATAATTATTTTTACCATATTTAAAATAACAGTATGATTGTTTGGTCTTTTTGCAATTGCTTTTTCAAAGACATCAAGAGCCCCCTTTATATCACCTTCAAGAAAAAGATTAACGCCATTATTATTAATGTCGGCCAACTCTTTTCTTACTTGCTTAATCAGCAACATTGCGTAATTTTGGCCAATAAAAGTGTCGCACATGTTGACGATATCTTTAACAAAAAGCTTATTATCAATGTTGGTAGTCACTAAATCGTTAAGCATTTCATCACAAGCCATTTTGTCGCCGTTGAGATAGAGCGTCTTGGCCATATTCAGTCGTAGTTCTTTAGGCAAATTTTTACTGAATTGCTCATTCAGGACAGAGGCCTTTCCAAAGGCCAGCTGGGCCAGCTCCTTGTTGCCATTGGTGAGATGAATTTCGGACTCTAATAATGCAGACCTAAGCCTGGCTTCGGGATCATTTTGAAAGCGTAGATTCAGCTGATTTAGAATTTTTAGTGCTTCGTTGGGGGCGTTACTTTTTAAATAAACATTGGCAAGTCCCGCAAAATCGGCGGGTGATTTTTGTGCGGAGTTTTTGCCCAGCTTAATTACAGCGGAATAGGCTTTATGCGCAATTGCAAGGTTGTCGGTTTTGTCAGCCAGCATGGCCAGTTTTTTTTGTCTTAAGATAGACATAGGGGAAAGATTAACCGCCGAATTAAGTGAAGATAAGGCATTGTCATCGTTACCCTGGGCTTCGTGCGCTTTAACCAACCAGTCATAAGCCTCCATCATCGAGGGATGTTGCACGATGAGGTCCTTAAAAGTTTCGATTGCTTGATCATAATCACCCAGAAAAAAAGCCACAGTTCCCAAGCCCAATCTGGCCCAGGGCAGTTCTCTTTCATACAGGATATTTTCATAAAGTTGTTCTGCTGCCTTAAAGTCGCCAATTTTAATGGTTAATTCGGCTTGTATTTTTAATAAGTGCAAACGCATTTTTTTATCGTCAGACTCAAGCAAGCGCTTGCAATGATGTAAAGCCTGATAAAAATTCCCGCTATCCATTTCATTTTCAACGCAGGCTAAATATTGCTTGCGAGCGGTACATCTTTCGATGCGGGTTGATAATTGATCCTTGCTGATGGGTTTAATGAGATAGTCATCTGGTTTGTTGTCAATCGCACTAAGCACCAATTCCTGGCGAGTTTCCCCTGTGACCATGATAAATATGGCATTAACCGGTAATAGTTTAAGAAATCTGGCGTCGTCCAGAACTTGTTGGCCAGTCTTCTTGCCGAGCAAATTGTAATCACAAAGAACAATGTCAAATTTGTCAATTTTCATCGCCGTTATTGCATTAATACCCGATTCGGCAGTAATCAGGAAGCGTCCTCCCAATGAACCGAGGATATGAATCATGGTTTCACGCATACTTGCGTTATCTTCGATGATCAATATTTTTTTTGACGTGAGGTTTATAGCCATATTAGCTTACTTAAGTAAATGTTTGATCTGCTTGATTTGGACTTGAAAAAAAACAATGCGTCCCCACATTTGCGTTAACCTCATAATTAATCAGGAATAATAAAGATGACTGTTGAAGCAAAAAAAGAAGTTCTAGGTTTTGAAACTGAAGTTAAACATCTGTTGCATTTAATGATTCATTCATTATATAGCAACAAAGAAATTTTCTTGCGGGAATTGATTTCCAATGCCTCGGATGCCGCAGACAAATTGCGTTTTGAGGCGCTCTCAAATGATAGTTTATATGAAGGCGATAGTGAATTAAAAATACGCCTTGAATACGATAAAGATCAGAAGACCATTACCATTATCGATAACGGTATCGGTATGACCCGTGCGGAAGTTCAGGAACACATCGGTACTATCGCAAAATCAGGTACCAAACAGTTTTTTCAAGCCTTAACCGGCGATCAGGCC
>CAIKYI010000174.1 GCA_903831545.1 uncultured Methylobacter sp.
ACGCAAAGCCATTAAGCCCGGCATTTCCGTTTCGGCGATATTGATTTCCTTGCGACCCCATGCTGCTAGAGCAATATCGGCGACTTTATAATCTGCTTGGCTCATTACTATTCCTGATTTTTAATTGTTAATTAAAGGCCGGCCGCATCTTTTAATGCGTCAACTTTATCGGTTTTTTCCCAGCTAAAGGAATCTTCAGTGCGGCCAAAATGCCCATAAGCAGCAGTTGGTTGGTAGATAGGTTTTAATAACCCCAACATGGCAATCAACCCTTTAGGTCTTAAATCAAAGATTTCTCTGACAATTTCCACCAATCTGTCTTCACTGATTTTGCCAGTGCCGAAAGTTTCAATGCTGATAGAAGTTGGTTCAGCAACTCCGATTGCATAAGAAACCTGAATCTCACAACGCTCAGCCAATTCCGCAGCAACAATATTTTTTGCAACGTAGCGGGCCATATAGGCTGCTGAACGATCAACTTTTGAAGGATCTTTTCCTGAAAAAGCGCCACCGCCAGGTCTTGCCATGCCGCCGTAACTATCAACGATAATTTTACGTCCGGTTAAGCCGCAATCACCCACAGGGCCGCCGATAATGAATTGGCCGGTTGGATTAATAAAATATTTAGTGTCTTTATGCAGCCATTCTTTAGGCAGAACCGGCAAAATAATTTCATCCATAACCGCTTCATGCAGCGCTTTTGTGGCAATTTCAGGCGAATGCTGGGTAGACAGAACAACGGCATCAATGGCTACGGGTTTATTGTTTTCGTAGCGAAAGGTAATTTGGCTTTTGGCATCAGGGCGTAGCCAGGGAAGTGTTTTATTTTTACGAACTTCAGCCTGACGCTTAACCAGCAAGTGTGAATAGGTGATGGGGGCAGGCATCAGCACATCAGTTTCATTACTGGCATAGCCAAACATTAAGCCCTGATCACCTGCGCCTTGTTCATGATCATTTGCTTCATCAACGCCCATAGCAATATCAGCCGATTGCTTGCCTATGGCATTTAATACCGCACAACTTTGGCCGTCGAAACCGATATCACCATGGTCATAACCGATGTCGCAAACAACTTTTCTCACCAGGGATTCAAGATCAACCCATGCATCCGTGGTTACTTCGCCTGCCAAAATGACCATCCCGGTTTTAACCAAAGTCTCGCAAGCTACCCGAGATCTGGGATCTTGTGCCAATAGGGCATCAAGTACAGCATCTGAAATCTGATCTGCTACTTTATCTGGATGCCCTTCTGAAACTGATTCTGATGTAAAAGTGTAATTATTACTCACGATACCACCTAGTTGAAATAAAATCTCTGATATACAAAAGGCTGCATACGCAGCCTTCTTTTGTTTGGTGAGCCCTGTAGGACTTGAACCTACGACCTGCCGATTATGAGTCGGACGCTCTAACCAACTGAGCTAAGGGCCCTATTTAATTCTATTGCTTACTCGCCATCCAGAAAGCACCTTAATTGCTCTGACCTTGATGGATGCCTGAGCTTTCTTAATGCCTTCGCTTCAATCTGACGTATTCTCTCACGGGTAACATCAAATTGCTTTCCAACTTCTTCCAAGGTATGGTCGGTATTCATGTTGATACCAAAACGCATACGTAAAACTTTTGCTTCTCTTGCCGTTAATCCAGCCAACACGTTTTGTGTTGACTCACGTAAACCGGCAATGGTTGCTGCCTCGACCGGTGACAATACTTTAGCATCTTCTATGAAATCACCCAAATGAGAATCTTCATCGTCACCGATAGGGGTTTCCATTGAGATAGGTTCTTTTGCAATCTTTAATACTTTACGAACCTTGTCTTCAGGCATTTCCATACGTTCAGCCAATTCTTCTGGCGTAGCTTCACGACCCAACTCCTGAAGAATTTGCCTGGAAATACGATTCAACTTATTAATCGTTTCGATCATATGCACAGGGATACGAATCGTTCTATCCTGATCCGCAATTGAACGAGTGATAGCCTGCCTGATCCACCACGTTGCATACGTAGAAAACTTGTATCCACGACGATATTCAAATTTATCGACTGCTTTCATTAAGCCGATATTGCCTTCCTGAATCAAATCCAGAAATTGTAATCCACGATTAGTGTATTTTTTAGCGATGGAAATGACCAGTCTTAGATTAGCCTCGATCATTTCTTTTTTCGCACGTCTGGCTTTTGCTTCACCGATAGACATACGCCTGTTAATGTCTTTTAATCCATTAATTGTCAGTCCATACTGGACTTCTATTTCAGTCAGCAATTTCTGCGATCTTTTTATTTCCTTCTCACGCAACTTCAATGCTTCAGAATATTTGCTACCTGCATTGAGGTACTGCTCAAGCCATTCTGAACTTGTTTCATGCTCGGGAAAAGAAGCTATAAACTCCTTTCGTGGCATTTTTGCATGACTGACAAAAATATCCATTATCATTTTTTCTTGTTCACGAACAGCAGCAACACCATTTGGTATAATTGCTGTCAATTTCTTTAGGTACTGCGGCGTCCATTTGAATTCCATGAACAAATCAGCCAAAACTTCAAATTCTTTTTCAATTTTATCGCTTGAATAGCCATGCTTTTTGATACCTGAGGCGGCTGTTTTTAACTGCTTCCTCAGTGCCTCAACACGCTCTTTAACTTCATCGTAATTTAATCCTTTCGGCTCTTCTTCAGTTGCGGTTGGCTCTTCTATGTCGTCACTTACGGCAGCAACAACAAAGTCTTCAGGCTCACTTAAATCAACAAAACCTGAAACTAGGTCAGTCAAGCGAATTCCACCTTCCTCACCTGAAATATTATCAAATGATTGGATAAAATCTTCAACAACTATGCATGACCTGGCAATAGCTTTGACCAGTTGCTGCTGCCCTTCTTCAATGCGTTTGGCAATTTTTAATTCATCTGCACGAGTCAACAGCTCTACTGAACCCATTTCCCGCATATACATACGAACTGGATCGGTAGTTCTGCCAAACTCACTATCAACAGAGGCTAAAGCAGCAACTTCCTCTGCATCTTCATCGTCTGTAGTAACAGCAGCTGAATCAGTAATAAGCGAATCTTCGTCTGGGGCAACCTCATAGACCTGAATCCCCATATCATTGATCATGCC
>CAIKYI010000175.1 GCA_903831545.1 uncultured Methylobacter sp.
GGGGCAAGCACAAACAGGAACCGGCAAAACTGCAGCTTTTGCCTTACCCATTTTGTCACGTATTGATCTTAATAAAAAAGACCCGCAAGTTCTGGTACTGGCACCAACCCGGGAACTGGCCATACAGGTGGCCGAAGCGTTTCAACGTTATGCCTCGCATTTAAAGGGTTTTCATGTTCTGCCGATCTACGGCGGCCAAGACTACACCACCCAGCTACGCCAGTTAAAACGCGGAGCTCATGTGGTAGTCGGTACGCCAGGCCGGGTTATGGATCACATGCGTAAAGGAACGCTCAACCTGAAAGGCCTGAGCTTTCTGGTTCTTGATGAAGCTGATGAAATGTTGCGTATGGGCTTCATTGATGACGTGGAATGGATTCTTGAACAAATTCCGGAACAAAGACAAATCGCGCTATTTTCTGCGACCATGCCTACCGTTATTCGTAAAATTGCCCAGCAATACCTTAACGAGCCAGAACACATCACCATCAAAGTCACAACAGCCTCGGCTGAAAATATCCGCCAACGTTACTGGCTGGTAAGTGGCGTACACAAATTGGATGCACTCACCCGGATTCTGGAAGCCGAAACTTTTGACGGCATGATTATCTTTGTCAGAACCAAAACGGCAACTGTTGAGCTGGCAGAAAAACTGGAAGCTCGCGGTTATTCAGCCGCCGCAATTAACGGTGATATGTCTCAAGCACTTCGGGAGCGCGCCATTGCCAACCTGAAAAGCGGCAAACTGGATATTTTAATAGCGACTGACGTTGCCGCGCGTGGACTCGATGTAGACCGCATCACCCACGTTGTCAACTATGACATTCCTTATGATACCGAATCTTATGTTCACCGTATCGGCAGAACAGGTCGCGCCGGTCGTACGGGTGATGCAATTTTATTTATCGCCCCCAGAGAAAGAAATCTGCTGGCTAATATTGAAAAAGCAACCAAACAAAAAGTTGAAGAAATGGGTTTACCTTCAACGGAAGTTATCAATAACAAACGTATCGCCCGCTTTAAACAAAACATAACCGATACGCTAGCCGCAGAAGAGCTAAGCTTTTTTAGCCAGCTGATTGAGCAATTCCAGCAAGAACATAATGTGTCTGCACTGGAAATAGCTGCAGCACTGGCTAAACTGGTACAAGGCGAAACGCCGCTGTTAATGCAAAATCTGCCCAAAAGGCCCAAAGATAGTCGTGACGACAGACCTTCGCGTGATGACAGGTCCTCAAGATCAGATCGCCCAGACAGACCCCAAAAAGATCGCAAACCAAAACGCACGTTCCCTGGTGGCGCAGATATTGAAATGGAAACCTACCGTATTGAAGTTGGCCACAATCATGGCGTAAAGCCAGGCAATATTGTTGGCGCGATTGCCAATGAATCTGGAATTGATGGCGACCATATCGCCCGCATCAGGATTCAGGATAACTACAGTACTGTTGAGTTACCGGCTGGCATTCCAAAAGAATTATTTGAGGAATTGAAAAAAGTCAGGGTAGCGGGACAGCAACTAAATATCTCAAAAATGAGCGATGATGCCAAAAAAGCCGCCAAAGATGACGATGACTCAAGAAAAGTGGATAAAAGCAAAAAAAGAGTAGGTTCAACGTCGAGACGCGCAAAACCGAAAGCGGATGATTAATTAGTAAAAAGAAGTGCACGAAGTTATCACATATCTTCGTGCACTTCGCAACTTTACTAACTTACGCAGTCCAAATACACTCAGCCCCAGCTTTTTCAATAGCCTCAAGGCGCTGTTGATGCTCAAGTAACTCCCCTTCAGTACATTGAATAACTTTTAAAGCGGGCCGATCCGTCAACTTATATTTAATCTCGCTCTTCACGGTTTCAGTCTCTGCCTGACTGTCATCCAGCAACGATGACTGTCCTCCAGTCATCAACAAAAAAACATCAGCCAAAATTTCCGCATCGAGCAAAGCCCCATGCAACTCTCTATGGCTATTATCGATGTTATAACGTTTGCACAACGCATCCAGACTATTACGCTGCCCCGGATGCTTTTTTCTGGCATAAGCCAGCGTGTCAAATACTTTACTGTAGTCTGTTACCGTTCCGACTTGATTATTCAACTTTGAAAATTCGGCATTAATAAAACCGACATCAAACGGCGCGTTATGAATAACCAATTCTGCATCTTTGATAAACGCAATAAAATCCCCAACTACACCTGCAAAGACCGGTTTATCCTCTAAAAACTGATTGGTAATACCATGAACCTCAATAGCTCCGGCATCAATAACGCGTTCAGGATTAATGTAAACATGAAAGCGCTTGCCTGTCAGACGGCGATTAATCACTTCCACACAGCCAATCTCGATAATCCTGTGGCCTTCTTGCGGATTAAGTCCGGTAGTTTCGGTATCCAGGACCACCAGCCGATTTGTAAATGTTCGTTTATCCACGCTTTACCTTGTAGTTAAAAAATAGAATTAGGGTGACACAAATTCGCCAGAAAACCGGCATGAAACAGGATCAATATAAAAACATCTAAATCAGATACTTATGTTTACGCAATGTAACAGAATAAACAGTAAATCAAACCAAAATGACTATTGCATCGAAGCGTTACAGTTGTATATGCTATTATCAGTTATATAAAAACAGAGCGTCCTAAAATAAAGGTTACGACTATTTTTTACTGCATTTCTGTTAAAATTCAACCTTACAGACCTGTCATTAAGAGCCCTCAAGTTCAAAGTATTTTTTTCAGCTATTTACAGAAGATATTGTTATGACCATCAAAAAAATCCAACCCGACAGAAGCAAACTGGATCAAATCGTTACCGAAGCACGTAGGTCCCAAGAACTTAGAGAGCAGTCTTATCGCGGCCAGGCGCTTAAATTATACCCTTGGGTTTGCGGTCGTTGCGCCAGGGAATTTGATCATAAAAACCTGACTGAATTAACCGTGCATCATAAAAATCACAACCACGACGAAAACCCGTCGGATGGAAGTAACTGGGAGTTATTATGCCTTTATTGCCATGATAACGAACACTCAAGATACGAAGAAACTCGCTTTGACGGCATAAAAGCCGGTAAAACGGCTGCCAATACAGCAACACACAACCCCTTTGCAGACTTGAAATCCATGCTGGGCAATAAAAAATAATGAGCTTGGTTTATAAACTTATAAACTGAACAGTTAATAGAACAGCAGATTGGACGGATTTATACGGATTTTTAAAAACCAAAGTCTACCTTCCTGCTCTTTTTAATCCGCATTAATTCGCGTCATCCGTGTTCCATTTTATGTGTGTTTAATGAGTTTATTTATTACAATTTGCCTTGGCAGCTACTTCATATTGGCAATCAAAACATCCCCAAATTGACTGCATTTAACTTCGGTTGCCCCATCCATCAACCGCGCAAAATCATACGTGACGTGTTTACTGGCAATGGCCGCATCCATTGCCTTAAGCACAGTGTCAGCAGCATCGGTCCAACCCATATAGCGCAGCATCATTTCGCCTGACAGGATTAACGAGCCAGGA
>CAIKYI010000176.1 GCA_903831545.1 uncultured Methylobacter sp.
CGAAGCGCTACGCAAGCACCGCTATTCCGAGTACACCATCCGTGCGTATCTGGGCTGCCTAGCTCATTTTAGCTACTGGCTCAAGACTAATGAAATCAGGATGTCGAGCCTTGATGCTTTGCTTATCAAACGCTTCTTACACTACCACCTTCCAGCCTGTAATTGCCCGGCACCGTGCTATCCATCTGTCGCCACCTCAGGTGCAGCGCTCAGACATATGCTCGGCCTCCTGCCCGGTGATCAATTGGCATCGACGACTGCTGATCCTGTGGCGGTCGAGCTCGAACGGTTTGGCGAGTACCTCTCGAATATCTGTGGTTTAGCGTCCGTTACCTGTGATCGTCGAGTTCAACATGTTGGCACTTTCCTCGTTCGCGAGTTTGGAGCTGAAACGCCTCTGATTTGGCAGCTGTCCGTAGCTCGGTTGGATGCGTTCTTTGTCGAGTTGAGTTCACATTTACGACCGGCATCGCTTCGGGTCGTCTGCAACAGTCTGCGCAGCTACTTTCGTTACCGTGCCCTGCTGGGTGAGAAGACTGAGACACTGGCGGCAGCTCTCCCAAGAATTGCAGACTGGCGCCACACCACCTTGCCAAAAGCACTTTCAGAAGTCGAATTGGAAGCCTTTATGAATGCGTTCGATCGCGTTGATCCTGTTGGATTGCGGGATTACGCCATTGCTCGCTGCTTAGTAGATCTTGGTCTTCGCGGACATGAAGTGACCTACCTGACCATGGAGTCGGTGAGCTGGCGTAACGCAACGCTAACGATCTGCGGAACCAAAAGTAAACGCGTTCAGCAGTTGCCCCTGCCAATATCCACCGGATCGGCTATCGCCGAGTACCTCTGCCAAGGACGGCCGCAAACCGAGAACCGAGCGTTGTTCGTACGACACAGAGCTCCCTTTGACAAGCCACTGGGCGTCCCAGCTATCCGTAATTCGATGAACCGTGCCTTTGTTCGTTGCGGTCTGCGCGATCGGTTTTGCAATACCCACGTGCTTCGGCGAACTATGGCGACACGTCTGCAGCGATCAGGTGCTTCGGTGAAAGAAATCGCTGACCTCCTGCGTCACCAAAGCCTCGATACGGCAAGCAGCTACGCCCGCATTGATCTGGAAGCCCTGCGTACCGTTACACTCCCGTGGCCGGGGAGTCAGTCATGACTCCCGCCATTTCCTGGATGAGCCGGGTCGAGGCGTACTTGAGGTATCGCCGATGCTATGGTTTTAAGCTCAGCATAGATGCAACGCAGCTTCGATCATTTGCCCGCTTCGCTGACGAAGTTGACACGGAAGATCACCTGACCGTGGCACTTGCCATTGCTTGGGCACGCTCTTCAAAACGCCCATATCCACTCACGTGGGCGCGTCGCATCGAAGTTCTGCGTGGATTCGCACGTTATTGCCTGCGCGATGATCCTGCAACTGAGATTCCGCCGCAAGGACTCTTTGGTTCAGCACACCGGCGCCTCATCCCGCACATTTACACAGATGCCGAGCTGAGCGAACTACTCGAAGCGACCAGCCATTTGGCGCCAGAACATGGCTTACGGCCGGCTACTTGCCGGTGCGTATTCGGATTGCTAGCTTCAAGCGGGCTGCGCATATCCGAAGCGCTCACACTAACTCGTGACGACGTCAATCTCGCGACGGGCATTCTTTGTATTCGAGAATCCAAGTTCCATAAACAGCGTTTGGTACCGCTACACCCGAGCGTAACGGCGTCCATGGTCACCTATGCCGGATGGCGTGATCAGCTTGTTACACGACCTGCCTGCGACCGCTTTTTCCTGCGCGATGACGGCCGCCCCAGCAGTCAGCCCGGTATGTTGTATGCCTTGCAAACTCTATGTCAACAACTGGGCTGGCAGCCACGAGGTGACTACCCGCGACACCGTTTACATGACTTGAGGCACACCTTTATAGTGAGGAGTACATTACGCTTCTACGAGCAGGGGATTGATGTCGACCATGCCGTCTTGACCCTATCGAACTACGTCGGACATGCAAAGGTGAGCGATACTTATTGGTACTTCACGGGCATTCCCGAGCTGATGTCCATCGCCGCTGAACGCTTCCATCATTACACTCAGGGAGCGATGCGATGAACCCCTTGATTGAGGCTCCTGTCGAATTCGCCACCTTACTCCAACGCTTCTTTGTCGAACGCTTGCTCCAGCAGCAGAACGCCAGTCCGAGAACGATTGAGTCCTATCGAGATACCTTTCGACTGCTTCTGAACTATACACAACGAGAACGGGGCAAGCCACCCGCCAAGCTCACGCTGGGCGATTTCGATGCAACGCTCATCCTAGATTTCCTCGCCCACCTCGAAACCGAACGCCATAACACAGTCCGCAGTCGCAATGCACGACTGGCCGCAGTGCGAGCCTTCGCACACTACGTGGCCTTGCAATGTCCACCTGCCTTGCAACTCGCTCAACAGATTCTGACTATCCCCATGAAACGCTTCGAAAAACCCATGCTCGGGTATCTCTCCCGTGATGAGATGCAAGCCTTGCTTGCAGCTCCCGACGCGGAAACATGGTGTGGTC
>CAIKYI010000177.1 GCA_903831545.1 uncultured Methylobacter sp.
AGAATCTGCCAAAAGACATTTTTATTCAGGGACTTGAACAAAGTTTATTTCCGCTTGGCGAGTCTATGGCCTACGCGTTTGCACGAAAAGGCAGTTTGTTTTGGTTGCTGATCTTTGCTTTTTGTCTTGGATTCGGAGCTGCCGTTGCCGAGCCAGGGCTAATCTCGGTAGCTGAAAAAGCCGCCAATATTGCGAGTAAGGGGAAGCTCATAGCGCAAACGGAAGCAGCAAACGTTAACTATGCGCTGGGTCTGCGCCTTACGGTTGCCTTATCTATCGGGCTTGCCATTGTAGTTGGGGTTCTGAGGATTATCAGGGGTTGGCCAGTGTATTACACTGTTTTATTGGCCTATCTGTGTATTGTTGCCATGACACCTTTTGCCCCCGTCGAAATTATTGGTATCGCCTTCGATTCAGGGGTGGTCGCCACCTCCAGTATTACAGCTCCTTTACTAACTGTTATAGGTGTTGGGCTGGCTACTTCAATTAAAGGACGCCACCCGGTTGCTGATGGTTTTGGACTTATTGTTCTGGCATCACTGATGTCGACCATTTTTGTTTTGGTTTATGGGATGGCCATATGAATGACTGGTTAATGCATTTTGCATTAAAGTTATTGGAGACCGGTCAAAATATATTACCTGTTATTACTATTATCATTGGCTTTCAGTTATTGGTGATTCGAAAACCTTTGGCTCATCCAAAAAAAACTATCAGTGGCTTCATATATCTTTTACTGGGGATAGTCTTCTTATTGGAAGGATTGGATCTGGCACTGTTTCCATTGGGTAGTTTGATGGCAGCACAACTGACTACTTCTGATTTTTTGGGAGTGACTTACCTGCACGAAGTGAGCTCTTGGCAAACTTATTTTTGGGTTTATATTTTTGCAGCGAGTCTGGGATTTGCGAGTGCGTTAGCCGAGCCATCATTACGCGCCGTCAGCCTTAAGGTCGAACAAGTTTCAGGCGGCACCATTCGTGCCTGGGGGCTAAGGCTATCAGTTGCCATTGGCGTGAGTTTGGCTCTGGCCTTGGGCACTTTTCGGATTGTTATGGGCCTGGAACTTTATTGGTTTATTATTGGCAGTTATATCATTGTTATAGTGCAGACTCGATTCGCACCGAAATTAATTATCGGTCTGGCCTACGATTCCGGCGGTATAACCACTTCCATGGTTACTGTTCCCTTGGTTAGCTCTTTAGGAATGGGGCTTGCCTCTGCTATTCCGGGCCGTAATCCGGTACTGGACGGCTTTGGATTACTCGCCCTGGCCAGCATATTACCCATCATTATTGTTCTGGGGTATGCTCAAATCGCACACTGGCTTAACAAAAGCCGTCTTTCATCCAACTCTTGAGGTAAATTATGCATTTCAAATTAATTATTGTCTTTGTTGAAGACGACAAGACTGACCTGGTTCTTGAGACCGCGCGGGAAAATGGCGCCAAAGGTGCGACCGTTGTCAATAATGCCCGTGGCGAAGGTATGAAGCAATCGAAAACCTTTTTCGGGTTAAGTCTGGAAACTCAGCGTGATGTGTTGCTGTTTTTGGTTGAAGAGCATCTATGTCGTCATATTTTGGAAACTATCGCCAAGGTCGCCCAATTTGACAGTAAGCCGGGTACCGGCATTGCGATACAGATTGATGTGGAAGATGCCGTAGGAGTTATGCATCAGGTTGAACAGTTAACCCAGGAAATTGAGGATAAAATATGACGCAGCCACGTATTGTAATTCGCGTCCGTGATGTGATGAAAACCGATTTTGGCACCATTGATGGCATTGCTACCATAGATGATGCACTTAAAAAAATGAAGTCCCTCAAAACATCGGTACTTATCGTTAATAAACGCCATGATGATGACGAATACGGGATGATTAATTCCGGAGATATCGCCCGTCATGTATTGGCCAAAGACCGCGCACCGGATCGAGTTAACGTTTATGAAATAATGAGTAAGCCGGTGATTTCAGTTCACCCGGATATGGATATTCGGTATTGCTCGCGTTTATTTGCCAACTATGATTTGGTAAGGGCGCCTGTTATCGAGAATAACAAGATTATTGGTATGGTTAGCCCAAATTCTCTGGTATTGGACGGCATGTACAGAGCGTGTAAATGATGCGTGACGCTTGATTTTTTAGGTGTTTGGCGGTTATTAATGGACTTTTGAAAAGGGTGGTTGATTATGTTGAAATTATTGGTTTTAGTGAAGTTTAATTCAAGAATCTGGTTTTTTCTGGGTTTTGCCGGCTGTGCTTTTTTACTGTCGATGGGGGCTTATTTTCAATTTGTTGGCGGACTTGATCCCTGTCCCTTATGTATTTCCCAACGTATCGCAATTTTGGTGACCGGGTTGGTTTTCTTGGCGGCAGGCCTTCATAATCCGGGGCAGGCCGGAGTGACTATTTATGGCATCATGGGGGCGGTATCGGCTTTATGTGGTGCAGCCATCTCAACCCGCCACGTCTGGATACAGCATTTGCCGGTAGATGAAGTGCCTGAATGTGGTCCGGGTCTGGACTATGTGTTGCAGAATTTTCCGTTGTTCGAAACTGTCAAGTTAATGCTTAGCGGTACCGGGGATTGCGCCAAGGTTGATTGGACAATGTTTGGTTTTAGCATGCCAGCCTGGACCTTGTTGGCTTTTTTAATGCTGGCAACCTTGAGTGTGTTGCAAATCTGGAATTATCAAGAGCCTGAGCGATAAATATAAAAGATAATGGGTTTGCAACGGAAAGAATTGTTCCCGTGTAAAAAATACTTCCTGGAGAAAGCATGAAAAATATTCTATTAGCCGTTCTGCTGGCAAGCAGTTGTTCATTGTTGCACGCTGCAGAAAAGCCAAGTTTTTTACATCGGGTTATAGCCGGAGAACAGCGTTCTTCGGAGCATAAACATCGTGATTTTTACCGTCATCCTCAGCAAACCCTTGAGTTTTTCGACGTTAAGGACAATATGACGGTTGTTGAAATCTGGCCGGGTGAAGGTTGGTACACGGAAATCCTTGCGCCTTACCTTAAAGAGCATGGCAAGTTATATACCGCGCATTTTTCCTCCGAATCTGATCAGGCCTATCATAAAAAGAACCTGGCTGACTTTGTTAAAAAATTATCAGGTCAGTCAAAATATTATGGCAAGGTTGAGTTAACAGTATTGCAGCCGCCAGATTTTTTGCAAATAGCGCCAGAGGGATCTGCTGACAGGGTTTTAACGTTTCGTAATGTGCATAACTGGTTAAAAAATGATCAGGCAGCAACAGTATTTAATGCAATGTTCAAAGCCCTAAAGCCTGGCGGAATTTTAGGCATTGTGGAGCATAGAAACTCAGTCCTGAAACCGCAGGATATTCATGCTGCATCCGGCTATGTCAGTGAAGATTATGTGATTGCGTTGGCCAGAAACGCGGGCTTCGAGTTTCTGGAAAAGTCAGAAATCAATGCCAATAGCAAAGATACCAAAGATTATCCTGAAGGTGTCTGGGCTTTGCCGCCCGCTTTAAAATTGAATGATAAAAATAGAAAGCAATATGAGGCTATTGGTGAAAGCGATCGGATGACCATAAAATTCATTAAGCCACAGTAAACCTTTCAAGGCTATAGCGCTGACATGCGCACAGGCAAGAGCTAAATTGGTGTGTCGACATCAGAAAGGGAGTGCAATAGCTTATTGCTTACAAGTCTTGTTTTTAAGCAATTGAAATGTAAGTAAATATTGCAATTGCCTTAAATCTGTTCAATGTAACAAAACTGTAATTAAAACCGCTGGTAAGGAATGTTAAAAACTATTTTTCCACAGAGTTATCCACAGCTTCTGTGGGTAACTCGAATAGTCTAAATCCTGTAGCGACTTAGCCTTAATTCATCAAAAAAAATTTAAATACCATGGTCAAGTTGCTAAGTGAAACGGAACTGATTTTTAGGGTTGCCATTGCCATCCCTGTTTATCGGCTATTTGATTATTTGGCTCCAGAACAGTTTGACTTGGCCAATGTCAAACCGGGTATTCGCCTAGAAGTCCCTTTTGGCAATACT
>CAIKYI010000178.1 GCA_903831545.1 uncultured Methylobacter sp.
AAACTTAATGTCATCGTTTTCGATAAAACCGGTACGATTACCGAAGGTAAACCCAAAGTCACTGATTTACTGAAACTGTCGCGACTTAGCCAGGAAAATATTATCCGTCTGGCAGCTTCGGCAGAACATAATTCAGAACACTTTCTGGGCAAGGCCATTGTGGCTTATGCAAAAGAACAAGCGATTGACTTGCAGGAATGCACCCATTTCTACAGTGAAACCGGACGCGGCATCCAAGCTGAAGTTGACGGTAAGAAACTGTTACTGGGCAATAAGGACTGGTTACTCGATAAAGGTATCGTTGCTGACGGTTTGTTGGCCGCTGCCAGTGATTTTTCCGGACAAGGTAAAACGCCGGTGTTTATGGCCATCAACGGCAAGGCCGCAGCCGTCTTTGGCATCGCCGACAAGCCCAGACCACAGGCGATTAAAGCCCTTCAACATTTGAAGAAACTGGGCATACAAACCTTGATGGTAACCGGCGATACCGAACAAACCGCCCACTACATCGCCAAACTGGTAGGTATTGAAACAGTGATTGCCAATGCCAGGCCTGAACAAAAACTGGCCATCATTCATCAGTTTCAAAGCGAAGGCAAAAATGTCGGCATGACCGGTGACGGTATTAATGATGCTCCGGCGTTGGCGGCCGCAAATGTAGGTTTTGCAATCGGCACCGGCACCGACATAGCCATTGAATCAGCAGATATGACACTGGTACAGGGCGATATTACCAAAGTGACTGAAGCCATTCAGTTAAGTACCGATACCATCAGAATTATTAAACAAAATCTGTTCTGGGCGTTTGGTTATAACGTGATCGCCATTCCGGTTGCCGCGATGGGCAACCTCAACCCGATGATAGCCTCTGCGGCAATGGCCTTGAGTTCAGTTTCGGTCATTGTCAATTCATTAAGACTCAGCAAAAAACAGGATTAAAAATGGATCACTCAACGATGGATATGGGCATGCATCATGTCGCTGCTGCAGCCGGGGGCTTTGATTACGGCCTGGCCTTTATGGCTGGCGTTTTAGGTAGCGGGCATTGTTTGGGCATGTGTGGCGCGCTGGTTTCAGGGTATTTTATGAAAGCCGGTGCCTCAAAGCGTTATTTGCCGTATTTCATGTATCAGCTGGCCCGAATATTCGTTTATACCCTGGTCGGCTTTGCCGCTGCCGCACTCGGCGTAGTTCTGGTGTCCAGTGGCGTGTTTGGCAAAGTTCAAAGTATTCTGCAAATGTTTATTGGGGCTGTCGTTATTATTCTGGCCTTTGGCATTTTAGGCTGGATTCCGTTCCAAGGTTCCATAAAATTATTGCCGATGAACTTATTGCGTCGCGGTTATGCCGAATCCAGAACTAAAGGACCAGTGCTGGGCGCCATGATTGCTGGGGTTTTAAACGGCTTGATGCCCTGCCCCTTAACTTTTGCCATGGCCGTTAAGGCAACTTCGGCAACGTCGATTATGGAAGGCGGTTTGTTAATGCTGACTTTTGGCGCAGGCACTTTGCCCACCATGCTCCTGGTCAGCGTAGCGTTTGGCAAAATGAGCGCTCACTTCAGAGGCTTAATGTTGAAATCTGCCGCGCTGATTATGATCGTCATGGGCTGCAATACTGTTTATATGGGCCTGGCATTTTACGTTGCGGAAAACTTCCAGCAACATAACTTCCTCCACGACATCAAAAATGAAATTGATACAGTTATTTTGTTTCTAAGTCAGATGGTTGATTACTACGCTGGCATGATAAAAAATATTCAAAACCAGCATATGCAGTAAATTGATTTTGTAACCCGCATAGAGAAACTTAAAATCGCAGGTCTGCTTAGCTATAGCGCGTAACCAGACAAATTGACGTCGATTGTCGAGTTACGGCTCGCGCCTAACATAACTCCGTAACTATTTACGCTGCAACCTTAAAGAATTAAGCACTACCGAAATAGAACTTAAAGCCATAGCCCCAGAGGCTATCATAGGGTTAAGTTTGCCAAGGGCAGCAACCGGAATGGCAATCGTGTTATAACCCAAGGCCCAGAACAGATTTTCCTTGATAACAGTCAAAGTCGCTCCGCTTAAGTCAATCACGTCGGCAACCTTGCTAATGTCACCCGTAACCAAGGTAAGATCCGCTGTTTCAATAGCGACATCAGTCCCTGTGCCTATGGCAAAACTGACATCTGCCGCAGCCAGCGCCGGCGCATCATTAATACCGTCCCCAATCATACCCACTTTATAACCTTCTGTTTGTAAATCCTGGATAATTTGGAGCTTTCGTGCCGGATTAGCGTGGGCGATGATGGTATCAATACCGACTTGGGCTGCAATGAAAAGCGCAGTCTGCTCGGTATCGCCGGTTACCATGACCGGTTTTATGCCCAGCTTGCGCAGTCGTTCGATGGCTTTGCCCGCATTTGCTCTTGGCCGATCGGCGATACCAAACAAAGCAGCCACCTTGCCATCAACGCTGACATAAACCGGCGTCTTGCCTTGTTCGGTTAAGGGCTGCGCGTGTTTTACCAAAGTCTTTAAATCAACGCCCGAGTCTTCAAGCCAGGAACGATTTCCAATCAGAATATCGCAACCCTCGACACGAGCGTGGATGCCATGACCGGGCACATTGGTAAACGCGTCTACCTTGACCGGACTAACCTTACGCTCCAGAGCATAAGAGACTATTGATTTTGCCAGAAAATGTTCGGAACCCGCTTCAGCCCCAGCCACAAGAGTCAAGATACGTTCCTCGGTTTTTTTGGAAACACAAATAAAATCGGTAACCATCGGTTTGCCTTCGGTAATGGTCCCCGTTTTATCGAACACAATAACAGTCAACTTGGACGCCATTTCCAGGCTTTCACCATTACGGATGTAAACACCCCGTCGCGCAGCCTGTCCTGTTCCAACCATGGTAGCCATAGGAGTTGCCAAGCCCAGCGAACAGGGACAGGCAATCAGCAACACGGCAATGGCATTGGTAAATGCGACTCTAAAGCCCACGCCAACCATTAGCCAGGCCATAAAGGTAGCCGAGGCCAAGGCAATCACCGAAGGCACAAAGACCGCAGAAATACGGTCTACCGTTTTTTGAATGGGTAATTTTGACGACTGGGCCTGATCCACCATGTGAATAATATTTGCCAATACGGTATCGGTACCGACGGCAGTGACGCGCATTTTCAAAACACCATTGCCGTTAATACAGCCACCAATCAGGCGGTGACCACATTCCTTTACAACCGGCAGGCTTTCGCCGGTCACCATAGATTCATCTACCGTTGACAGGCCATCAATCACAATGCCGTCGGTCGGAATTTTTTCACCCGGCCGAATCAGCAATATATCGTGTATATGTACCTCATCAACGCTGATCAAAACTTTTTTGTTGCCATGCATAACAGTTGCATTTTGAGGCTGTAAGGCAACCAGCGAACGGATCGCTTCATGGGCTTTACCTTTAGCCTTTTCCTCAAGATACCGGCCTATCAGGACAAAGGTAATAATTCCCGTCGCCGAATCAAAGTACAGCCCCCGCCTACCCGACAACAGAGCACCCACGCTATAGCCATATGAGGCTCCAACCCCTATGGCAATCAGACTATCCATGTTGGTAGCATGTTGCCGGGCCAGTTTGATGGCCTTGTCAAAAAAAGGCCATCCCGCCCAGAGCACAATAGGCGTTGCCAGTAAATGTTGCACCCAGTGCCAATATCGCGATGCAGGGGCAAGCATGGCAATCCCCATAACGGGTAAACTTAGCGCCGTGGCCAAAATGACGCGGCGCCGGGCATCTAACAAGCGACGATTTTCGCGCATGACTAACAGTTGCCGCTGAGCCAAACTATCAAGACTGTGTGCTTTGTAACCCATATTACCAATCAGCAGGGATAAGCTTTCTTTACTGATTCGCCCGGTCACCGTAGCCGTTTCTGTGGCGAAATTGACGTTTACCAAACTAATTCGCTGGTCCCGCTTTAAGAGCATTTCGATTAAAAGCGCGCAGGATACGCAACTCATACCATCGACACTCAGATTAAATTCCTGCTCGGCGATACTGTCATCAATAACAGCATCAGTTTGCGTAAGGGTAGCCGCCGATTTTCTTTTGCCAAGATTTGAAAGTAAGCTGTCAACAAGAATAAACAGTTTGGTTTTTGGAATTTTATCCGGATCAAAGTAAATAACGATGGAAGCAATCTCAGGAACAGTCCGAACTTTTTCGATACCTTCGCGTTTTTGCAATAAAATTTCCAGAACACAGGCCCGCTCTGGATCTTTAAGCAAAACAGGGGATGTCAAACGAACTCGTCGATTCAACGCGTGGACAACTTTGCCATGCGCCAGACTAACAGTATGCGAAGATTTCATTTCGGTGTCCCTGATAGTGATATTTCCAGCGTTATAAAATCCGCTAATTAATAAAAAGCGATTCTATTGGATAACAATCAAAAGCCAAGCTATTCTGAATAGCTCTACTTTACAGCCTCTTCCTGAACTTCTGCAAGCAGGTCTTTAAGATTTTCTTTTTGTCGTAACACAAAGTCCTTGCTTTGTTCAGCTGTCTTGCTAGTAAGGAAAACAATCTCTTTACGGTATTTATGGGTCATAAACCCCGCCATAACACCCATCCTAAACATGGCCAAGGGAGATTTAGCAAGTGCAATGACAACACCTTTTCCGGTTTCAATAATTGCCGCTGCGGCCACCGCCGTAGCAACACCTTTAACGACCAACTCACCTTTAGACGTCGGGCTTGTTTCTTTTGTTAACTCGGCTTTAACGGGTTCCTACTCTTGGTCGAGTTTCAGAGAATCGTCGAGGCCGTCTTATAGGTCAAACCTTTGTGAGTACCTCGGCATAGCAGGGGGGTTACCTTATTAAATTATTTATATTCAGTTCAATTCCTCGAATTTGAGAAATTTTGCACACCATTATTCCCTATACGCCAAACGATACCCTATGCCCGCCTCAGTCAGTAAATAACGGGGTTGGGTAGGGTCTACCTCGAGTTTTCGGCGTAACTGTCCCATATAAATTCGAACATAGTGCGCATGCTCCACATAGGCAGGTCCCCAGACCTGCAGTAATAATTGTCGGTGAGTCAACACCTTGCCCGCTTGATGGATTAGAACGGTCAGCAGCCTGTATTCAAGGGGAGTCAGATGTATTTCCTGTTCGCCAATAAATACACTGCGACGGGATAGATCAACCTGTAACTCACCAAGGCAAAAAATGGTTTCGGTGCTGTCCCCAACAAGCTGTGCGGCGTGACGTAGTGATACGCGAATGCGTGCCAAAAGTTCGCCGATGCTGAACGGCTTGGTCAGGTAATCGTCTGCTCCTGCATCCAGTGCGGCAATTTTGTTGCTTTCCTGGCTCCTGGCCGAGAGCACGATGATCGGAACTGCTGACCACTCGCGAACCTTTTGAATAACTTCTATGCCATTCATACAGGGTAACCCCAGATCGAGAATGACCAATTCCGGCTTGCGGATACCAATTTCCACAAGGCCCTGCTCGCCGGTTCCTGCTTCAATGACTTGAAATCCATGTACACTTAGACTGGTACGTAAAAAGCGACAGATTTGAAGATCATCTTCGACAACTACAATGACAGGGTTGCTACTACTCATCTTCAGGTTCCTCAACAACTTGAGGCGCTGCTTCGTCAACAGGGAGCAGAAAAAAGAATTGTGCGCCACCGCTTTGCCGATTACTTGCCCCCATAACGCCTCCATGTGCAATAACGATAGCTTTACAAATAGCGAGTCCAAGGCCAACGCCACTCTGTGTGCCTTCCCGATGTACCTGATAAAATTTATCAAACAGCTTTTCTTCGGCTCCTGGGGGTATTCCAGGACCGCGATCTGCAACGGTGACTTTTAGCATATGAGAAGAAAGGTCGGCAATGATGTCGATGGCGCTGCCCGACGGTGTATATTTACAGGCATTTTCCAGCAGATTGATCAGCACCTGTTCGATCAGTACCGCATCAAGGCGCACCATACAAAGTCCATCAGGCAATTTGGTATTAACGCTACGACCTTTAAGCCGTTTGTGCATACGGGTCAAGGCACCTCCGATAATTTCAT
>CAIKYI010000179.1 GCA_903831545.1 uncultured Methylobacter sp.
ATTACCCCTATGCCGATTTAGCCTCTCATGTAGTAGGTTACGTAGGCCGGATTAATGAAGCAGAAATGAAATCATTACCCATCGCAGAATATCGCGGCTCGACCCATGTTGGCAAAATCGGCATAGAAAACACCTACGAAACCGAACTCCATGGCAAAACAGGCTATGCGGAAATAGAAACCAATGTCCAGGCGCGAGCCATCAATACCGTAAACTCGGTTCCGCCGATACCAGGTGACAATCTTTATTTGACCCTGGACATCGATTTGCAAAAAACGGCCTATGACGCACTGGATCACTACAATGGCGCTGTAGTTGCCATTGAAATTAAAACCGGCGGCGTTTTGGTTTTCGCCAGCCGCCCAGGCTTTGACCCCAACCCTTTTGTTATCGGCATAGCAAACGATGCTTATCAGGCACTACAATCATCAGAGAATCAACCGCTCTACAACCGTGCCCTGCGCGGCTTATATCCTCCAGGCTCAACCATTAAACCGTTTATTGCGCTTGCCGGACTTGAATACAACGCCATCAGCGCAGAACACAAAATGTTCTGTCCAGGTTTTTATCAATTACCCAATGTGAGCCATCACTATCGGGATTGGAAAAAAGGCGGGCATGGCTCTGTCAATATGACCGAGGCCATCACTGAATCCTGCGACGTCTATTTTTACAGTCTGGCTTCAACACTGGGCATAGATCGTATGCATAGTTTCTTACAGCACTTTGGCTTTGGAGAAAAAACCGGAATTGATCTATCCGGCGAAAAATCAGGCCTACTGCCCTCGAAAGAATGGAAACGCCATCAGCATAATCAGTCCTGGTATCCGGGCGAAACACTGATTACAGGAATCGGCCAAGGCTATCTTCAGGTAACGCCGATACAACTGGCCAAAGCCACCGCGACACTGGCCAACAAAGGCAAAGTTGTCACGCCTTTTCTGGTCAAAAACACCAGCAGCCTTGATGAGCCAGAGTCAGATACCCCAGTTCATCAAGACAACGTTACAATTAAATCCGAAAATATCAGCACCATTATTTCGGCGATGATTAATGTTATTCATGATCCCCATGGCACCGCCAAAGGCATCAGCAAAAACATTAACTATCAGATTGCCGGAAAAACTGGAACTGCACAGGTCTTCAACATTAAACAAGATGCCAAATATAACGAAAACGACATTGACTTTAAATTACGCGATCATGCTTTATTCATATCTTTTGCCCCGGCTGATGATCCCAAAATTGCAGTTGCGGTCATTGTTGAAAACGGCGGACACGGCGGCTCAGTTGCCGCTCCCATCGCAGGACAGGTTATCAAGCAATATTTAGAAGGCGATAATGAAAACAGAAACCCGTAGCGAACAATTTCATCCGCCGTCAGTCATTGGCAATGTCCTCAGAAAACTGCACATAGACATTCCCTTGTTTATTGGCCTTATCCTTATCGCCCTGCTGAGCTTTACCATACTTTACAGTGCCGGCAGCCAAGACATGGATGTGTTGGCGCGCCAGGCAGCACGAGTCGGATTAGCTTTTTTGTTAATGACCGCACTGGCTCATGTTAACCCCTATCAATTCAAGCGCTATTCAGCGCTTTTATTTGGCTTTGGAATCTTATTGCTCATTGCCGTGCTAATTCTGGGTCAGTTCGGCAAAGGCGCTCAACGCTGGCTGGATCTTGGCGTGTTTCGTTTCCAACCCTCGGAAATGATCAAAATCACCACGCCGATGATGGTCGCCTGGTATTTGGCTGAACACGCTTTACCGCCAAAAGCAAAACAATTACTGGTTGCCAGCATACTTATCATTATTCCAACCTTATTGATCGCAAAACAACCCGATCTGGGCACTGCGCTGCTGGTTGCCAGCTCCGGCGCTGCGGTACTGTTTTTTGCCGGACTGTCGTGGCGTTTTATACTAGCCATTTGCACCCTGCTAGGTGGTATGACCCCCATACTTTGGCATTTTATGCGCCCCTATCAACGCGATCGGGTGCTTACCTTTTTGAATCCGGAAGCTGATCCTCTTGGACGTGGTTATCATATTATTCAATCCAAAATAGCGATTGGCTCTGGAGGCATCTATGGCAAGGGCTGGTTAGGCAGTACCCAGTCAGAACTGGACTTTTTACCGGAAAGTTCAACCGACTTTATTTTTGCGGTTTTTGCCGAAGAATTTGGCCTATTCGGCTGTTTGGGACTACTGACTTTGTACCTGCTGATCATCAGCCGCTGCCTGTTTATAGCCTCTCAAGCCCAGGACACCTATAGCCGTTTATTAGCCAGTAGCCTGGCCTTTACCTTTTTTGTTTATGTTTTTGTCAATATAGGCATGGTGATCGGCGTACTGCCGGTAGTTGGCGTTCCATTACCCTTAATCAGCTATGGCGGAACTTCCATCGTAACTTTGCTGGCCGGCTTTGGCATTCTTATGTCGATTCACACCCATAAGAAGTTTCTGCCGCATTGATGGAAAAAAACGAAAGGCTAAGAGAACGTGCGGGACCCGCCAATCCATAGTTGAATTTAAGCTTACCATCCATGGCGCTGGATACACGCTTCCCGGTGGGTATGACGAGCTTTTGTGTTATCTGAAAAAATATAATAAATTGAAATATAAAGCAATGACTTATAAAAATCACACCTTTCGTTTTTCGTCTTTCCTCTTTAATCTTCTTTCAGTCGTCTTTTGCCTTTTTCTGGTCGCCTGCACCAATAACCTGAAAGACACCGAAACAGTCGAAGCCTTTATCGAACAAATGGTTACAAAACACCAATTCGACAAAGCCGAGCTTGATAATTTATTTAACACCGTCCAGCTCAAGCCTGAAATTCTTAAACGCATTGCCTCGCCTTCGGAAGCCTTGCCCTGGTATAAATATCGCAAAATTTTTCTCACCGTTGCGCGCATCGACGCAGGGGTAAAATTCTGGCAGGAAAATGCATCAGCATTGGCTGAAGCAGAACAAAAATATGGTGTCCCGCCTGAAATCATAATCGCCATCATCGGCGTTGAAACGCAATTCGGAAAAAGCACCGGCAACCACCGCGTCATTGACGCCCTTTCTACCTTAGCTTTTGGCTATCCGCCACGCAGTCAATTCTTTCTGGGTGAACTTGAAAACTTCTTGCTGCTCTGTCGTGAAGAGGGCATTAACCCTGCAGATCCGCTAGGTTCTTATGCCGGCGCGATGGGTATGCCACAGTTTATGCCCAGCAGTTTTAGAAATTTTGCCGTTGATTTTGACAACGACAATCATCGCGATATTTGGCATAACAACAAAGATGTCATCGCCAGTATTGGCAATTATTTTACCCACCATCATTGGCAAGCCGGTGAAATTATTGCGGTTCCCTTGACTGCCAAAGATAAAAACTACCAATCGGCACTCAATAACGACCTTAAGCCGAATTTAAGGCTTTCCGAGTTAGAATCGCTCAACTTAATTATTTTGAGGCAAATACCTTTAGACAGAAAAGTGAAACTGCTTAGCTTTGAACACGTACAAGGCGAAGAGCTCTGGGCGGCGTTAGACAATTTTTATGTCATAACCCGCTACAACCACAGCCCTTTGTATGCCATGGCCGTTTACCAGTTAAGCCTATCTATTTTAAATAAAAAAGGGGCATTCCCATGAATAAAATTATAGCGATCCTATTAATTTTTGTTTTATGCAGTTGTACTACCGAATATGTAAAAACGTCAGACCTCTCGACACGACCTTCTGATACAACTGCCTA
>CAIKYI010000180.1 GCA_903831545.1 uncultured Methylobacter sp.
ACAACACCATAAAGAAATATTAACAATGTTAAGAGTTACGGCACTGTTAAGTAATTTTTCATGCAGTGAAAAGATAGAAATGGTGGAACTGTTTTTTAAAAAACTGGAAGCTGAAGAACAAGCGCGGCGCGTACTCAAACAGCAAAAGAAACCAGCGGCTAACGATTGCAATAAGGCATAAAAAAACCCACTGACTTTATACAAAGCCGTGGGTTTTCCGTGATGCAATTCGACAAAGCGGGCAGGCGTAATTATACGCAGATTTGTCGATTGTTTCACGGTTAATTGATGGCTTTATTTTCCCTTTAGGAGAATTAAGCATGAACGCAAACAGCAAGGCGATCAATCTTGACGATTGCCCAGAGTTTCCAGAACCCATTGGTTCAACAACGCCACCGAAAAAGCCAAGCAAGGCGAAAGCTAAAAAAGTAATTGAGCTAACACCCAATGGAATAAAAGCGAGTAAGCCCATTAATTTTGATGTGCGTATCGGTGATTTTCACCATACCAAAGACAACGGGCAAAAGAATTCCAGCACTGCCAATTTAAGGCATTTACTCAACGGGTATAACATCAAAGTCAGTTACGATGAAATGCTCAAAGAACAAAAAATGGTTTTTGGTAATGAATTCGATAATGCTCATGGTGATTTATTAGCAAGTGCAAATTTAGCGGAATTATCTTCATTAGTTGATATAAACGGACTACACGCACGGATTCTTAATTTATTACCCGCTATCTTTTCCAGTAATGCAATCAATCCGATTTTAGATTTTATCAAATCTAAAGAATGGGACGGTGTAGACAGAATCATAGATTTAGCAGGTACGCTAACCGTTTCAGACAATGACGAAAGCTATGCTTATTTAGCCTTAAAAACGTGGCTAGTGCAATATGTAGCAGCGGCTGATGGTGCTAGGCATACCAGCAACAAAGACGCGATTGCTAAGTATGAACTTGTGTTCATTTTGCAAGGTGGTCAAGGTGCTAGAAAAACATCATGGTTTCAAAAGCTTCTACCTACAGAGTTAAAACAATACATCTTAGACGGTGTACATCTTGATCCAAGCAATAAAGATTCTGTTAAGCAATCGGTATCTTGCTGGATATGTGAGCTGGGAGAATTAGACAGTACCTTTAGACGTGCTGATATTTCACAGTTGAAAGCGTTTTTATCAAAGCAATCTGACACTCTACGCTTACCGTATGATAAAGCGGCTTGTGGCTTGGGGCGGCGCGTTTCGTTTTGCGGTTCTGTGAATCCAGAAATGTTCCTTGTTGACTCAACGGGTAATAGGCGTTTTTTACCTGTTCAGATAATCGCCTGTAACAGTTTACACACTATCGATATGCAGCAATTATGGGCGCAAGTATGGCACATATATCTTGACGGGGCGCAATGGTGGTGTTCCAAAGAACTGGAAACCTTGCTTGAAGAGCGTCATGACCGCCACGCTGAAATTAATCCCATTCATGAACTGATTGCTGAATATTTTGACATTGAGAAAGTAGAAAAAGTATTCGATTCTAAGCATTACACCGCCACAAGAATACTCACTGAAAGTGGCATTAAAGATCCCAAAATGTCACAAGTTAAGTTTGCTAGTGAGTACCTAAAAAAGCTGAAATTTGTACCGATAAAATCCAGCGGAATTATGGGTTTTTGGCTGGCAAAACGTGCGTTTTCGCCTGAATAAGCACTAAAAAAATGAAATGTTTTGTAAATCATCTACCCTACTACCCTGTTTTAAAAAATGTTCTTATTTATCATGGGTTTAATCAGGGTAGTAGCAGGGTAGTAGCAGGGTAGAACGGGCGTTTTTAGGGTAGGTTAAAAAGTGGATGAGTAAAAAATCGTTCTACCCTGTTAGGGTAGGATACAGGGTAGATGATTGCTTCCTTCTACCCTGCTTAAGCCGATGATTTAAAAGGTAAAAACAGCAAACAGGGTAGAAGGGTAGATGTTTTTCCAAAAAACAAATTTTTTCTGCTGAGTTAAAAAGCCTACTAGGGAAAGAAAGAGTTAAGCCAATAAATCAATGGCTTACAGTGAAATAATAGGACAAAAAACCGCTATTTTTTACGACACTTTGAAAACACGCTAAAAAAATAATGATGCAAAACAACCGCTTACAATTTTTGTTTTTTGCAAAAATACACGAAAAACACTAAAAACAGGTGTAAAAATGATTGAATCACTGATTAATGGCAAGCTTTTACGCGATACAGAACTACGCACGGGTAACAGCGCAAAATACTGTAATTTTCTACTATCGGTATCCGTGGGTGAACCGTCCCCAATAGTCGTTTCTGGAATCGCGTTTAATGAGGTAGCCGAACGCATAGCCAAGTTAAAAAAAGGCGATGTTTTGACGGTAATAGGTACGCTTAAACCGAACCAATGGCAGGATAAAACCAGCGGTGAAACTAAGCACGGGCTTTGTGTCACGGTCTCAGATTGTTTGACTGTTTACGACATTAAAAAACGTAAAGCGGCTTAACTCTTTCTTTCCCTAGTAGGCTTTTAAATGAACATTGAACAGTTGAGGCAATTGGATGTAACGGCGGTTTGTTCTTTGCTTGGCTTAGAGCTTGACCCAAACGACACCAAACAATTCAAAACCGATGGGTTCAGAATTGCCGTTGATGGTTTGAAATGGTTTGACCATGA
>CAIKYI010000181.1 GCA_903831545.1 uncultured Methylobacter sp.
ACAAGCACAATTCATCTATTAATTTTATATTTGCATTCCACCGTAAAAGCAGGTCTTGGATTGATATAGTTACTCCAAAAGATTCCCCATGCTTTAAGCGTGCGTCTGGTTCTTTAGTCATTGTGTGCCCCAAATATTTTGGTATTCATGCTTTCAATTACGCTCGACACATGTCCATCTGATAAATGCGCGTAACGCTTAACTATTTTTACCGTTTGTAGTGTTGGTATCCAATTAGCCATCACGCACCACCAATACGCTGATTCATGCGTTCAACCGCTGAACTAATATGACTATCTGATAAATGCGCGTATCTTTGCACCATATCCAATGTTTTATGGCCTAGTATCGCGGCAATGTCAATCAGGGTTGCACCATCCTGTGCCAAATAGCTGGCGGCTGTGTGCCTTAGGTCATGCCAACGAAAATTTACAACTTCAGCATTTTTTAGGGCGGTTGCCCATGCCTTTTTTAGCTCAATCGGTTTGTTTGGGTGCGTTGGGCTTGGGAAAACTAAACGGGTGTCAAGCCGCTGCACCTTGCCAAGTTTCTGTAACTCTATAAGCGCATTGCCCGATAAAGGTACACGCCTACGATTACCGTTTTTGGTTTGATGTAATATGATGCAATTGTCCGCCAAATTGACCACACCCCACGCCGTATCATCAGGGGGTGTAACGGGTTCCCTCCAATACAGGTTCATCGTTTCAGCTTGTCGCATCCCTGTAGATACTGACAAGATGAACGCCGGATAAAGTAAGTTATTTAGCGAATCTTTACAGGCGATAGTTAAACGCGCCAGCTCGTCATCATCCAAAAATCGAACTATGCCGCGAGGTGGTTTTGGCAATTCAATAATGCCGTCTTTCATTGGGTTTTGTTCGAGCCAATGCCATTCTAATTGACAAATTTTTAATACATGGCTGATTGAAAGAAAGTGGCGTTTGATAGTCGCCGCTGCAAGTGGTTTGCCTTTGTTGCCATGCGTAATCAAGGTATCTCGACAAGCCGCAAATTCTTTAACGGATAAATCGGCTAAGCTGCAATAGCCAATTTGTGACTCCCACCAGTTAAGTATCGGTATTCTTTTCTCTAGTTCATGGGATTTAAACTTGCCCGGAGCAATATCAACCAAATAACGGTCGATTGCTTCACCTAGGGTATGCTTTTTGGCTTCAGATGTTTTGAAGTGACGTCCTTCTCTGATTGCGCTTTCGGTATCTTGAATCCATTTTTTAGCTTTGGTTAAATGCTTAAAGGTTGCTGCTTGTGGTGGATAGCCTTTTAACCGGACTTCTGCTGTATAGCGTAATGTTCCATCTGCTACTGTGCGGGATTTAATGCGTGCCATGATTGCCCCTATGGGATTGCAACCGGCTTTTTGATATCATGTATCTGGCCATTGCTTAACCCTGAATTAAGTTATTGGTAAGGCCTTGTTGGTGCTGATACACCTTCGAGGCCTCTTTTTTTCTAGGGTTTCATTATATATCTTTGTCCCAATTCTGTCCCAATTTAATATAAAAAATGGTAATAAATGGCAATAGCGAACAGCAATACATAACGGATAACTTATTGAATTATTTGTTATTGTTTACTGTGCTTTGTTGTGGGCTTTTCTGTTATTCGCCCTCCGAAGGCTGTGGTCTGGGGTTCGAATCTCTCCGGGCGCGCCAACAAAAACAAGGTCTTACGGTGAAATGAAGGCCTTTTTATTGTCTAAAACTTGGTGGCGCACTTTCAAAAAAACACCCGCAACCCTTGCTGATTTTCAGGCACAAAAAAAACCGGAATTAACCGGCAATATATCAAATGACGCCCTGTTGTTTATACTCTACTTCCAACC
>CAIKYI010000182.1 GCA_903831545.1 uncultured Methylobacter sp.
GTACCAGCGTATTTAGTAAAACCCTGCCGGCTGAAAGAGAAAAAGAAAGAGAAAGAGAACACGATTGATCACTCGGTTGTCGGGATGGTACTTGTTGCCATTCCGGCAACTATCTGCAAACGAAAACAACATAAAAACCAATTTTTCAAGTCAAATATTTTTTAAGAGGAAGTGCTCCATGATAAACGACTATTACAAATCAACTGTATTGGTAGGTGCCATAATTGCTGCACTCGGCTCTCAAGGCATAGCCGAAGCAGCGCCGCAGTTGCAAATGAAAAACACCCCTATCGTTATCGGTCATCGGGGCACGGCCGGTCATCGTCCTGAACACACTATAGAAGGCTATACCTTGGCTATCCAAATGGGGGCCGATTTTATTGAGCCTGATTTGGTATTAACCAAGGACGGTTATATGATTGCTCGCCACGAACCGATGATAGGCGGTACCCCTGACATTGCCACTGATCACCCTGAGTTTGCCGACCGTAAAACCAAGCGCATAGTCGACGGCGTTGAATACAACGACTGGTTTGCTACTGATTTTACTTTGGCGGAAATTAAAACGCTACATGCCATCCAAGCCTTTGCCGGTCGTGACAAGCAGTACGATGGTCAATATCAAATCCCGACTCTGGATGAAATTATTGCGTTGGCTAAAAGCCAAAGCAAAGCAACTGGAAGAGCTATCGGTATCTATCCTGAAATAAAACATTCCTCTTATCACGCCAATGTTAAAGATGCCAACAATAAGCCATTGTATGGACTGCATGTTTTTGAAAACAAGTTATTGAAAAAACTGCATAAAGCCTATGGCAATAGCGCGTGTGCGCCGGTATTTATTCAGTCTTTTGAAGTGAGCAATTTACAATATTTAAGCCGTAAAACCGATATTCAACTGGTGCAGTTGATTGATGCCGACGATGTCAATGTTGACGGCTCAATGTCATTGGTTGTTCCTTACAAACAGCCTTATGATTTTGTATTGGCTGGGGATGTACGTACTTTTGCAGATTTGTTGACTGACGAAGGCTTGACTTTCGTTAAATCCTACGCCGATGCCGTTGGTCCGTGGAAACCTTATCTGGTAAAAACGGTAAATGATGGTGTGGATCGTAACAGTGACGGGAAAATTACTATCAACGATCGTCGCGTTGATGGCAGTACCGGTGTGGTTGAACTGGCTCACGACAAAGGTTTGCTGGTTCACACCTGGACTTTCCGTGATGATGCCAGTGGTTATGGCTTTATCGACCCTAAACAGGAAATGACTTATTATTTTGATCTGGGCGTCGATGGTCTGTTTACCGATTTTGCCGATACAGGTATTGAAGCGCGCGATGCCTCAATTAATGTCAGCAACGTCAGTTCGAATAATCAATGCAAAATTCATCACGATGACCATAAGAAACGCGATGACCACAAACATAAGGAGCACGGACATCACTCTGAGAAGTAATTTGCAGTAACTGGTTAAATGCAATCCCGGTAAGAGCTTGTGCCGGGGTTGCATTCCATAAAAGCTTGGTGGTTTCGCTTCCTAATCTAATTGTTCACGATGTGATTCTGCTTTTCAAGCGTTAAGCCA
>CAIKYI010000183.1 GCA_903831545.1 uncultured Methylobacter sp.
GGGCCTGGGGCTATCGGGAGAATGAACCCATGGGCGGCCATGATCCTTACAGTAACAGCAAAGGTTGTTCGGAATTAGTGACTGCAGCCTACCGAAATTCATATTTTCATCCTGATAACTATAAAGACCATGGTGTAGCCTTGGCTTCTGGAAGAGCCGGTAACGTTATCGGCGGTGGCGATTGGGCAGAAGATCGTTTAATTCCTGATATAATGCGCGCCATTACCAAAGGAAAACCCGTTAATATTCGCAATCCTCATGCGATAAGACCTTGGCAACATGTACTGGAACCGTTATCAGGTTATTTGCTATTGGCGCAAAAATTATTTGAAGGGGGAGCCAGTTACGCAGAGGGCTGGAACTTTGGCCCCAATGACGAAGACGCTAAACCGGTGCAATGGATTGTAGAAAATTTAACCAAATCTTGGGGTGATGGCGCAAGCTGGGTATTGGATGATGCTGATCATCCACATGAAGCGCATTATTTAAAATTGGATTGCTCAAAAGCCAAAATGCATTTAAATTGGCATCCTAGATGGCATCTTAACGACACACTGGCTGCGATTGTTAATTGGCACAGCGCCTATCAAGCAGGTGAAAATATGCGTGATTTATCATTAGCGCAAATTCAAGCCTACTTAAATAACACTTCAAATATATTACCCCCTCGGACTTAATAGCTAACCAATGTCTCGTTTTGATTTTATTGCAACTCCCTTGGCAAAATTAATGCTTGTTCAGCGAAAAAAGCTAGAGGATCAACGTGGTTTTTTATCTCGGTTTTATTGTGCTGAAGAATTTTATGAAGCAGGTATCAATAAACCCATAGCACAAATAAATCATACCCTTACGCATAAAAAAGGCACTGTACGCGGATTGCATTTTCAGTATTTACCCTATAGTGAAACTAAGTTGGTCAGTTGCCTGCAAGGCGAAATTTTTGATGTAGCAGTCGACCTTAGACATGACTCACCTACCTTCTTGCATTGGCACGGCGAAATACTTTCAGCTAACAACCATAAAAGCCTACTTATTCCCGAAGGCTACGCCCACGGTTTTCAAGCGTTAACAGAAGACTGTGAGCTAATTTATTTACACACCGTGGCCTATCATGCAGAAGCAGAGGGCGCACTGAATGTAGCTGATCCAAGATTAAACATTGCCTGGCCATTGACCATTAGCGATATTTCAGAGCGGGACAGCAACCACCCCTTTATTAGCTCAGATTTTCTAGGAATTACTTTATGAAATGTCGTCACTGCGGAACTGAATTGACTTTACCATTAATTGATTTAGGTGCCGCTCCACCGTCCAATGCCTATCTCACCCAACAAACATTACATGCGCCGGAAAAATACTTTCCTTTGCGAGTGTTGGTGTGTACAGAATGCTGGCTGGTTCAAACAGAGGATTATGCCGGAGCGGATGAACTTTTTTCTGCTGATTATGCCTACTTCAGTTCATTTTCGACAACCTGGCTTAATCACGCCGAGCAGTATGTTGCTGATATGGTCGAGCGATTTGATTTGAATGCAAGCTCTCACATTATAGAAGTTGCTGCCAATGACGGGTATCTGTTGCAATATGCTAAAGCACGCAATATTCCCTGCTTGGGCGTTGAGCCAACAACCAGTACAGCTAATGCCGCCCGTGCCAAGGGTATCGAAATAGTTGAAGATTTTTTTGGGGTGAAGCTTGCAGAACAGCTTGTTGCAAAAGGCAAACAGGCAGACCTCACTGCCGCCAACAACGTTTTGGCTCACGTACCGGACATCAATGATTTTGTTGCCGGGTTTACAGTACTTTTGAAGCCTACTGGCGTAGCGACTTTTGAATTCCCTCATTTATTGCAGCTGGTTTCCGAAAACCAGTTCGATACTATTTATCATGAGCATTACTCTTACCTTTCCTTAACTACGGTAAAACGTATTTTTGAACGTAATGGCTTAAGCGTGTTTGATGTGGCTAAACTGCCTACTCATGGCGGAAGCTTACGCGTCTATGCTCAACGTAGCGATTCAGGCGAACATGAACTCAGTCAGAATGTTTCGGCATTTTTGAGCGCTGAAGCCGCTACAGGCGTAAAAACTTCAGTGTTTTATGACGGCTTTCAAGCCAAATCGAACCAAGTTAAAAACGACTTCCTGGCTTTCCTTATTGAAGCCAATAGAAACGGCAAGACCGTGGCGGGGTACGGCGCTGCTGCTAAGGGGAATACTTTGCTAAATTATGCTGGGGTTCGCCCAGACTTACTTACTTATGTAGTGGATAAAAACCCAGCCAAGCAGGATAAATTCTTACCCGGCTGCCGTATTCCGATTGTAGCCGAAGACCAACTAAAACAATCACGACCTGACTATGTGATCATTCTGCCCTGGAATTTAAGAACTGAAGTCATTGAGCAACTGGCCTACATCCGCGAATGGGGCGGGCAATTTGTAACGGCAGTACCTTCGTTACAAATCAACTGAGCTGCTTATGAAGATTGCAGTAACAGGAGCCAGCGGTTTTATCGGACGGCATGTATTAACAAGCTTACTAAAACAACAGCTTGAAGTTATTGCCGTAACGCGTGATGCAGCAAGGCTGGCCGATGTAAGTCGGCACGTTCGCATCATAGAAATGGATATTGCTAGTCCTGCAGACGATTGTTTTGAGCGTTTGGGTTGTCCTGACGTTCTGATACATCTGGCTTGGGATGGCCTGCCTAATTACAAATCACTTCATCACTTTGAAACTGAATTGCCAAGGCAATATCATTTTCTGAAAACCATGATTGAGGCAGGACTACCTTCATTACTGGTGACGGGAACCTGTTTTGAATATGGTATGCAATCGGGAGCGCTTACGGCAGAAACGCAAACCCAGCCAAATAACCCCTATGGTTACGCGAAAGATGTATTACACCGACAATTAAATTTTTTGCAAGCTACTAAACCATTTAACCTGACTTGGGCACGACTTTTTTATATGTATGGAGAAGGCCAGCCTAACAGCTCGCTTTACCCAATCCTTAAAGCATCAATAGCTAGAGGGGATAAAGTGTTCAATATGTCGGGAGGAGAGCAACTGCGCGATTACTTACCAGTTGAGGAAGTAGCAGACAGGATTACCCAATCAGCCATGTCAGAGAGAAATGTTGGCGCAATCAATATTTGTTCAGGTCAACCGATTTCGGTAAGACGATTAGTCGAGCACTGGCTAGAGGAACATGACTGGAACATAGCACTAAATCTTGGCTACTATCCTTATCCTGATTATGAACCGATGGCATTTTGGGGGAAATTATCTCAATGTGACGTTTTCGGTGCGTCGAAAAAACCTATAACAGTTATGACAGGGAATTAGACGTGTCAGAAATTTGTATTGTTCATTTGGTTAGAAAGAAAAATGGTTTGGAGCCGTTTCGTGATTTTCTCGCTTCATACTTAGAGCATTCCGCTGGAATCAATCATGCCTTGTTGATACTCTATAAAGGATTTGATTCGGAGGCAGATTTTTCATCATACGAAAAATTGCTTGAGGATGTCTCTCACTCTTACCTGACTGTTGCAGACATCGGATTTGATCTTCGACCGTATTTTATTGCTGCAGAAAAATACGATAGTCAATATTTCTGTTATCTAAATTCATTCAGCATCATTCTGGATAAAGATTGGCTATTTAAACTCTATCAGCATATCAAAGAGCCGGGCGTGGGTTTGGTGGGTGCGACAGGGTCATGGGGTAGTATCGCATCAGGTCCGCCAACAAGAAGGTATTCTATCTATGAAAGGTTGGCTCGTTTTGTACTTAAAAAATGGCGAGGGATATATTTTGACCCTTTCCCCAACTACCATCTTCGCACCAATAGCTTCATAATAGCACGTAATAACATGTTGAAAATTCGATGCGGTACGATGTTAACAAAAAAGCAAATGTACTGTCTTGAGAGTGGCAAGAACAGTATTACCAAACAGATAGAGAAGATGGGATTGAAAGTAATAGTTATGGGCAAGGATGGTAAAGGATATAGCAAA
>CAIKYI010000184.1 GCA_903831545.1 uncultured Methylobacter sp.
GATCTGGCAATTGCTTTAACCAGTTGTTGCTGGCCCTCTTCGATGCGTTTGGCTATTTTTAACTCATCTGCACGTGTCAACAACTCTACTGAGCCCATTTCCCGCATATACATGCGAACTGGATCGGTTGTTCTGCCAAACTCACTATCAACAGAGGCTAAAGCAGCAACTTCTTCCGCATCTTCATCGTCCGTAGTAACTGCCGCTGAATCGGTAATAAGCGAATCTTCGTCCGGGGCAACCTCATAGACCTGAATCCCCATATCATTGATCATGCCAATAATATCTTCAATTTGCTCAGGATCAACAATATCGCTGGGCAAATGGTCATTAACCTCGGCATAGGTCAGGTAACCCTGCATTTTACCTTTGGCTATTAGTTGTTTAAGTTGCGACTGCTGTTGTTCTTGATTCATCATGTTCCCACGTAAGACCCTGTCCGACCCGACTTCGCCGAACCGAAGATTATACTACAAACGCCAATTATTTTGCACCCAATTATTTTGCTGTTAGCATTTTAAGTAATAACTGCTTTTCTTGTGCATCTAACCCACCACCTTTCTCTTTATCAAGCAGCCTGGCCAGATTTATCTCTCTGGCCTGAATAAGCAATCTATTGACCGCATCACAAAACTCAGCCTCAACCCCATTATCCGGAATTAATGTTTCAAGCAACGCCAATGCTTTTATAGATTTCTCATCAGCACTATCTCGATAGCATTCCACTAAAACCGCCACATTTACCGGATTTTTATCTATAATCATTTGCAGAACATTCTTAAACAAGGCCGCACCTGGAAACACCAATTCACTCCAGTCAATTTCCCACTGCTCAACAAGCTCAGCAAGCCTGGGATTCTGAACCAGCAAAGCTATCGCCATACGCGCCGAAGATAACCTTCCATTATCCTGCGGCCTTTTTCTGCCGATCCCGACTCCCTGATTAGGGACAAGTGTAGCTGCATTATCCAAAACATCCAGCCGACCTAATCCGGAGAGTTCTTTTAATCGGGCAAACATCATTTCTTTAAATACGCTCTCCGGCAATTTTTCAAGATAAGGCTTGGCTTTGATTACTAATTGCGCTCGCCCTTCCATTTCAGATAAATTCAGCTCACTCGAAAAATGCCCAAAAAAATACTCTGACAAGGTTTCCGAGGACTGGATTCTGCCAACAAACCCATCAACACCCTCCTCACGCACCAACGAATCAGGGTCATGCTGCGGAGGCAAAAGCATGATGCGTATCTGTCGCCCGTCTTTTAGACTGGAAAATGCCGATTCCATTGCTCTCCAGGCAGCCTCGCGACCAGCCCTGTCACCATCGAAACAAAACACCAGCTCCGAAGTAAACCTGAATAATAAATCAAGATGTGCCTGCGAGGCTGCGGTGCCTAAGGCGGCAACGGCGTAATGAATGCCAAATTGGGCCAAGGCGATAACATCCATGTAGCCTTCAACAATTAAAATTCTCTGGGGCTTGGCATTTTTTTCCAGAAGCTCATACAGCCCGTAGACTTCTTTACCTTTGTGAAATAAGGGCGTTTCCGGAGAATTCAAGTATTTTGGCACAGAGTCATCCAGCACCCGCCCACCAAAGCCAACAATCCGGGCACGCTTATCCCTGATAGGAAACATGATTCGCCCGCGAAAACGATCATAGGTCTGCCCGGCGTCATTACTGGCTAGCAGTCCAGTTTCAAGCAATAGTTTTGGGTCAAATCGTGCGGACAAGGCTTGCCATTCATCGGGGGCATAGCCGATCATGAAATCATTAGCGCAATTACCGCTGACTCCTCTGGCTTTTAAATACTCAACGGCTTTTTTTCCTGCATCGCCAGTCCGTAGCCGCTCCACATAAAAGGTGGCCACTTGCTCCATTAACCGATACAGACCATTTAAATCTTCTTTCTTTTGTCCTGACTGATATTCGATGGATTCTCTGGGGACGCCCATCCCAACAAATCCGGCCAAATCTTCAATCGCCTCGACGAAATCGAGATGACCAAAATCCATCAAAAAACTAATCGCATTGCCACTAGCGCCGCAGCCAAAGCAATGAAAAAATTGCTTTTTTCGGCTTACAGAAAAGCTGGGAGATTTTTCAACGTGAAAAGGGCAGCGGGCGACAAAATTGTTACCCGTTTTTTTTAGAGGGACGTGCGAATCGATTAAATCGACAATATCAACCCGCACTAAAAGCTCATCAATAAAATCACGGGGGATTCTACCGGACACAACTACGCTCCGAGAAAAGTCAGTAAAAAGAAGCTATCCAGCTAGCGCAGCCTTGATTTTTGTACTGACAACCGACATATCGGCGCGCCCTTGCATTTTTGCTTTAAGCAATGCCATGAC
>CAIKYI010000185.1 GCA_903831545.1 uncultured Methylobacter sp.
AATCTATACCAGCTGTGCTTTATCTGATTTTACTCGGCACAAAAAAAAGACCTGTGAATCAATGCAACTCACAGGTCTTTTTTTAATTTGAACCTGATTAGCTGTTTAATGCATCTGCATAAGCTTTATCAAAGGTAGGGATGTGACTTTCCAACCAACCCTTAACCAATTGACCGACTCCTTCGTCAACTTCCGCCTCACCCGCATGAAACTTCTTTTGCAGACCAGCGCAAATATCTATTAAAGCAACGTGTTCAGCTTTGTGACGATCATAACCTGCATAGTTTTTTGCCAACATTTCTTTTTCTTCGTGAGCAAAATGATCAACAACATAAGAAATCAAATCATCCAGTTGCGAACCTATTGCAGAGCGAGCCGCTCCACCAGTTGCCAAATCATACAGTTTATTAAGCTTATCAAAAAGAATTTTATGTTCGTCATCGGCAAAGGCGACATTGGTAGCGAACTGACTAGCTGTCCAAGTAATTAAAGCCATAAAGTTTCTCCAGTTAGTATTATTATTAATTTTTAATTTGTTATTTACCGCACAAATATTATGGGTTATATCCAAACCCAAATCCATCTTTTATTTTTTACTAACAAAAAAAATTCCGGAGATGAAAAATCTTCTTTTGCAGGCGCTTGCATTCCCCCGTGGCAAAACTTTAGCCGGCTAATGCAACTTTGCCAAAAACCCTGGATCAATTCGGCAACCGCCCACGTCAGGACGATCCAACAGGTCCTGCTCGAAATCCCGGTATGTTGAAAGCTGAAAAGTAATACGCGAAATCTTGCCGCCAGCAAAGTCAAATTCCATCGCACCACCTTTGATTCGAGAGCCACCCTCCTTTAGCACAAATAATAGGAGTCCCGAATTAGCAGCATATTTGCCTAAGGCATCAGGAACAGGTCGCGCACAACTTAATTCGGCAATTGACAAGCCGGAAAACACCTGAGCCAATTGTCGGGCATTAACGATGACGCCCTCACCTGGAATTACTGGAGGTGCAGACACCGGGGCCGCTGGCGCAACGGGGCCAACAGCGGTATCAACAACGACCGGTGCTTCCTGAGAATTCAATAACAATTCCAAGCCGAAATCACCTAAATGATTTTGCAATAACACAGTACCATCGCCATTTTTTACAGAATTTAACAATGGAAACAACTGCCGTTCCATTTCTGTCTTGTTTCCATTTTTAAGTACCGCTAACAACTGCCGCTCAATTGACTTAAGCGGGGTAAATAACTGCTCTTTTTTCTGGCTTGCATCCCCAAGCAATTCCCAGTCCGACGCCGTATTGACCGGCAACCCCATAATCTTCATAACCGAATAGTCATCAGCCGCCAGACAACCGGCAAAGTTTTTACTGCGATAACCTTCTATAACCTTAAGCCTCATCTCATCAGTCTGCGTTTTTTGCCGATTGATATTGTAATTATTCCAATCCGGATTTTTTGCCAGAAAATAGTACAGTACCGCATCACGATCAAACTTATTAAAGCCCAAATCTTTCATCACCAACTTTAATTTCCTGCAGTTACTTTCTACATCCTGGTAATTCGCCCACTCTGGCTTTATATTCGGTTTTTCAGCGTGTTTGGATTGCTCAAGCAATTGCTGCAGGTTTATTTCACCTGCTGCTGATTTCATAGGCGTATAACTTATTTCTTCAAACGATGAGTCACGCGCATCGGGAATGCCATCAGCCATGGTTTTTAATAACAAAGAAGGGACAATTTCCGGATAAATTTTTAATTCGCCCAGCTGTTTGGTATCAGAACTAAACAGATTGGTTCCGCCTTCCGCGACATCATAAACCTTAAACATCGTTTGCTTGAGCGTGCCATCCTTACCAGCAAAAGTAGTAATTGCCGGAAGTGAATGCGACTCCGAGCTATGCTTGGCTGACTGGTGTGACGCTGGTGTTGTTGGTGTAGTCTGTTGATTATTCTTTACCCATTGACCGGTAACCTGCCCAACAATGGCTGCGCCCATACCAACACCTGTTAACGCAAGCAGATTACTGGCAGCATTTACATCACCCACCAACCCTGACACGTCTACATCACTATTGGCATTAGTGTAAAAATTATAATCAACCAGGGTTTCCTTGCCCGAGTCCAGTCGTATCCACGGTGTTAAATAAAGCTTTTTGGCATCAAAGGTAAAGTTGCATTTACCTGTGGTTGCCTGATACAAAAATCCAGTGGCCTCCCGGCTGAACTTAAGCGTCTCATTACGTATACTATAAATAAGAGCCGCCGACAAATCGCCCTTCTCATAAGACGGCCCCATATTACTACAGCCATTTTTCAGGACATTGTCACCTTTAAAATCAAACTCGGAAATCAAACGCACATAGTAATCATCGCCATCAATCACCTGAAAACCCTGTAAAGGTTGAAACTGGCTGGACTGTGTTAAAGGGTGGTCAATAACAATTTGCCGGGTCGTTGCACACCCTGCCAATAAGGTACCTGCAACTAAAATAAATTTTAGTGATAATTTATAAGATATCGACATACATTAACCTTAGTGCCGCAAGTTAGACGGCGTATCAATCTATAAAAAAAAGAAAATAATAGGACTTCATTAAAGACTTTGTCATGTTTTATTTTAGCCACAAGATATCTCGATATCACTTTGGAGCCTGACTTGTTCCAATAAAAGATCGCAATCAATGTTTGTACTATAAGGGAGCACACCAAGCAAAGGTGATCTCACTGAAGCTTCCAGTGTGGAAATAATCTCATCTCCGTCAAGCAATCCAGACTCTGTAAAAACAGCAATCCAACCTGCACAAATGACTCCGGACTGCACTATCGCCTGATAAGTAAGCCTTGCGTGGTTGATACATCCGAGCCTGATGGCCACAACCATAATAACCGGTATAGCCAGTGCTTGCGCCAAATCACTATTCGCCAGATGAGCATTTAACGGACTATACCAGCCGCCAGCGCCTTCAACGATGACAATATCAGCCAAAATTTTCAACCGGTCAAATTGACTAGACAACAACTCCAGTTTGACCGGATTTTTTTTTCCTGCAATATGCGGCGAAACCGGTTTTTCGTAGGCATAGGGATTGATCAAGTCATAATCAACCCACACAGAAGCATTCTTTTGTATGAGAAGCGCATCCTCATTTTTTAACTGCCCGTCCTGCATCAAACAGCCGGCAGCAACCGGCTTCATGCCTACAACTGTTTTCCCACAACTTTTAAAGTAACGCATAAGTGCAATCGTCGCCCAGGTTTTACCTGCGTTAGTGTCCGTGCCTGTTACAAAATAAGCCTTTTCCATTACCGTGCAATGACCATAATAACCTCGAAGGTCGCAGTAATCTGCTCCCCGGTTTGATGCTGCTCATAAGCCGCTATCATGCACTGCAAAGCGGTTTTAGTGGTGATTTTTTTATTTCGACCTTCAATGACGTTATGCGCACCAATCTGTTTTAACTCTTTCATTAATGCCAAAACCGAGCTATAGCTGGATTGATAAAGCCGTGTTTCAATTTTTATCTCCTCAAAACCCGCTTGCCGAAGAAAATCTTGCAACTGCTGTTCACTGTAAAAATCATTAACGTGACTATGTTCGTCAACCTTCGCCCAGGCCGTTTTAAGTTCCTGTAAGGTTTGAGGGCCAAACGTCGAAAAAATCAGCGCCCCGCCCGGCCTCAAGGTGCGTTTAATATCGGCAAAAACAACCTCTAAATTAATACACCATTGCAAGGCAAGATTGGAAAATACGCCATCGACACTGTGTTTTACAAAAGGTAATTGTTCCGCATCAGCGCAAACACTCGACACACTATCCTTATCAGCCAGCTTACTTTGCGTAACTTTCAGCATCGGCACTGCGATATCCAAAGCGATGATTGACCGGGCCGAATCCAATAACCCTAAAGTTAAAAAACCGGTTCCACAACCCAAGTCCAATAAAGTTCCGGTAGGGGATTCATTATCGATAGTCGCTAACAGCACCTTACCAACAGCGCCCTGTAATACAGCAACACCATCATAAGTTGCCGAGGCCGCCGCAAATGACTGTTGTACTTTTGCCTTGTCTAAATACATTGTTCATCCATAAATCGAGAAATAATCGCAACTGTTTCCGGACTGTGCGATAAAAATGGCACATGCCCTGCCCTGTCAATGATTTGTAGTACCAGTTCAGGTAACAATTGCTGCATTTTTTCACCTGCCGCCACCGGAACCAACGTATCCCGGCCACCAAGAATGACCAACACAGGAATAGTCAATTTAGCCAAAACAGCTCTGAAGTCTGCCTGCATTAATATCTCCAAACCACCTTGCAATGTAGATTCATCTGGGGCATCGCATGCAAACACCGTTGACTTAAGAGCCCTTAAAAAAAACTTAGGCTCCGGCAAACCTCTGACCTGTAAAGATAAAAATCGCAACAAAGTCGCCTGACAGTTACCGTTCAATTGACCTGCAAATTCATGTAACAACCGGACATCCATGCCTGGCCATTGTTCTGCTTGAACACACTCCTGTGTACAGGAAAACTCATTCAGTCCATTCTGTGTGTCAAAATCGAATTTAATTGTTGATGCCTCATTTATATTGATAGGGGTATTCTCTGAGTAAATAACATTCTTGTGACTGGATTGGGCTAATCCCGACGGAAATAGCGGACTGGTGAACAAAGGATTGCCCGCCAGTAAAATCAAAGAATTTACCCGCTCAGGATAGCGCTCTACCATATCGAGCACCACCGTTGCGCCCAAAGACCACCCCAACCAGCAACTGCTTTCTTCAGGTATCGCCTTAACCAGCTCGGTCGTTATTCGCTCCAAAGTAAAGGAATCAAGTTTTTCGCTATGCCCATGTCCTGGTAAATCAACAAGGATAACCCGATAAAATTGCGCCAATTGCAAGGCAAACTCCCGCCAAATACCGGCATGCATGGCCCAGCCATGTACCAGCACAATTGTTTTACCTTTACCAAAGATTTCCTGATGAATATTTGTCATGCAGCTTTAAGCTGATAAGAGAATTTTGTCCAGGGCATCCAGCAACCGATCAACCTGTTGCTCTTCATGCAACGCTGAAAAAGTAACCCGCAATCTTGCACTACCTTGAGGAACTGTTGGCGGTCGTATCGCGCTGACTAAAAAACAGGCTTTCAATAATACGTTGCTGATTTCATCTGCGCGTTGACTATCACCAATTAAAACAGGTTGTATAGCCGAAGTGGAGTGCATTAAAGTCAAACCCAGCTGCGCTGCCCCGAGACTGAAACGTTCAGCCAGTTTTTGCAGTTTGTCCCGGCGCCAGGTTTCTGCGATAACGATTTTCAAACTGGCACGGGTCGCCTCGGCAACTGCCGCCGGTAAGGCTGTGGTATAAATGTACGTGCGGGCTTTTTGAATCAGCGTTTCAATCAACAACTCGGAACCCGCCACAAATGCACCAAAAGTACCGAAACCTTTACCCAAGGTTCCCATCAGGATCGGCACCTCGTCCTGACTCAA
>CAIKYI010000186.1 GCA_903831545.1 uncultured Methylobacter sp.
CCATGAATAAAAGAAACTTTATTAAAAATTTGACCGGTGCTTCTTTGGGAGCCGCAGCTTTGGCTTTTGTTCCTGAAAGTGTAGCCAAGACCCAAACTCCGGTTACAGGAAATCAGGCCAGTCGCAGTAAAAAAACATTTCCGAATGTGCCGGTGATAACGCATGAAGGCAAAGTGGTGCGTTTTTATGATGATCTGATCAAGAACAAGACGGTCATGATTAACTTTACCTATACCGATTGCAAAGGTATTTGTCCGGGCATGACAGCCAACCTGAAGCGGGTTTATAAGGAGTTTGGCGAGCGTATGGGCAAGGATATCTTTATGTATTCTATCTCTTTGCAGCCAGAACATGATACGCCAGCGGTTTTAAAAGCCTATACCGAGATGCACAAGATTCAGCCGGGCTGGACTTTTTTAACCGGTACCAAAGCCAATATTGAGTTGTTAAGGGAACATCTGGGTTATAAGTTTTCTGATCCGGGACTGGATAATGATAACAGCCAGCATTTGGGAGTGGTCAAATTTGGCATAGAAGCCCTGGAGCGATGGGGTATGGCACCGGCGCTGGGTGATGCCAAGTATCTTGCGGAATACGTTCGCTGGATGGAACCTAATGGCAGTCGTCCGGTGCTGGCGGAGTTGATTGGTTAACCATAGCGAGAGAATTGCGGCTGGTAACTACACGGAAAATCCACACAGGGCAAAACAAGTTGTCTTGTGTGGATAAGTTTTTTTAAAAGTAACTCTTAGGATTTGGTAAAAAATAACTTCTCGCTTGATATAGGATGTGCCGAGGAACCAGGCGCATCTTTCGCGACCTGATGCGCCTCGTTCCTCGGAACATCCTAAAGACGCTGTTCTTTACGGAAATTATTTTTCACTGAATCCTTATGTGTTGTCGGAGCTTGACAGGACTGGCGGCTGACATAATTGTCATGCAATTGTCATAGCTGGTTAGTTCTGACGAATCTGTCTTGGTGAGATACGTCATGATTACTTTTCCAAAGTAGAGTTGAGCTTAGAGTGTTACTCGCGGTTGATTAATGTCCTGAAAAATTTCCAAAGTCTGAGTGATGGTGAGCCCTTGTTATGTCCATCAATAGGCAGTGTAACCCTGAAATAAGGTGTTATTTTTCGTCAATTGGGGGCTGAGGTTTAAATGTAGTTGGTACGGATGTTTCTTTGTTTATATCAATAACTGGAAAAATTTGTTACCAGCAGCACAAAGTTAAAAAATAATTTGATAATTTAAAGGATTTCCTGTCATGAAATGTAAACATCTAACCATTGCAATTGGATTAACAAGTGCCTTGCTTGTTGCCACAAGCGCCTATGCCGCGCAAGGTAACCAAAACGGTATCAAGGCGGCTATCTTTCCGGTTAGCCCTATTACCCCGCCGCCTGCTGTGCCAACACAGTTTGATGTGACCGGGCACATCCAAAGCGCCAGTATTGATCCTTATGTATGTACTGATTCCGGGGCTCGCATTGACCCGAGGCTTTGGGGCGGAAGGGTAACCGTGAATGGTGTTGAAATCATCATCCCCTGCAATACCATTTTGCAACTACCAGCAACTTCGATGACCTGGGCGGAACTTTTTGATACTGCGCTAACACCTGCGGCTACTGTGCCGGGTACTTCCGGTCTGGCGTTGGACGATAAAATGTTACTGCCGGGATCGATTGTTCCCGCTCAGCCGGACTCGCTGCCTTTGCCGGCTTACGAGATTCATATTCAGGGAAATATCGTTAATGACACGGTGACGGGTACAAACCAGCATATCGCCGGACTGGTTTTTATTTCGCAACAAAGCCTAAATGTAGGGCAGGGTTACATCAAGTCCATCGATTACACAACCGGCGAACTTTGCGTTGCTAACGGTTTGCCTGTTAATGGACTTCAGGGGCAAACTATAGCCAATCCTGAATGTTTGGCTCCTGATGCCCGCATTCGGCTAAGTGATGGGGCAGGCCGTTTTGGCCTGAAGCATGGTGGACCAGGCTGTTTGTTATTGCCGGAAGCCGAGCGTTGCGATGTAGAAGAAAGTCATTATGATCAGCGTTTTACCGTGGATACCGATAACCCGACCATACATGCGGCTACCGGCTTTCCAATGTGTATTCCCAGAGTATTTCCTTTTGGTACTGATGGCGACACGGATGCGCTGTGTCCGCAGCAGAATCGGCCAAAACAGGCAGGTGGTGTCAAATGTACCAATTTACCGGTAGCCAATGGCAAAACCTTTCCGGCTTTTCCGGCGCAACAAGATGGCTATTGCCACAGTTTTGTTATGGCGGCGTTAGCCACCAACCCGACGCCACCACCGGGTCCCTGCGGAACGGTCGGAACTGCCATCATTCCGTGCACGACCCGCGCAGACCGGCAGGCGCCTTTTGAAATTGGCGATTACATCGATTATTCGGGCACCTTGCTGGTTGATGCCTATGTGGCGAACCCAATTGCTGTCTCGCCGTATTACATTTCTGCGCATACCGTTAATGCCCATGTAGGAATCTATACTTATCCGGGCACCAAGCCCGTTTATGTAATGATTGAGTCCTTGCTTGCCGGAACGAACGCGTTGCCGATCCAGAATATTTCCCAGGAAGTAACGGCCAGAATCAAGGTTGAAGGCTTTACTACCGATCCAAGTACCATGGTTGATATATTTGCCATGGATGTTGATAAGGTGACTGGAGGTGTTACCGAGCGCTTATTGAGTAGCGTCAATCCTTCTGGCCCACCCGTTATCGGTCGCGTTCGCTTTGTGCCGGCTACAGGCGCTTATGCACCACCAACGCGAAATATGCGTATCGTTAGCCGGTCGCTGTGTACCAGTAAAACTTCGGCCTGTTATATCCCGCAGGCTTATCTGGATCCCAAAAATCCTGCTGGCAAGTATGCCAACGGCCTGGTTGCCGGTCAGTATAATGCGCCCAATTTTGAGTACATCTTTCCTGAGAATTTGTTTTTGGGCGATCCGGTAGTGCCCAATAATTTTCAGGATCTGGCCTTTTTGGCTTGCGGTTCCGGGCCATTGACTACTGCCAGTGCCGGCAGTAATCCGCCTCTTGTAGAGCCTCTTGACCCGGCTCCCTGGGCGAAGCCTATGCCGGCGCCCAGTCAGTGCGCTGGAAAATTGGCGACTCAGTTGACCATTCCTACAACCCAAACGCGTGATGCCGTTACTGTCATCAAGGCGACCTGGGACAACAAAGACAACAAAGGCAAATTGTCGATAACGGCGACTTCTTCGTTACCGAACACGACATCTAACCTTCAGCTCTATGTCCAGGCAACGGGTATATCTGGTGTGAAGATGGCCAATGACCCCCAGCCAATGCAGTTGGTAACCAACCCTGCTGTAGCCCCCGCAGGTGGTTTGCCTTGTCCGGCTGCCAACAATCCCTGCTGGAAGTATGAGGCGACCGGAACCATTGTTGATCCGTTGCATCCTCGTGGAAATCCGGCGTTGCCCACGAACATCTATACGCTTCCGGTGGACGTCACCGTTTATTCAAGTCGGGGTGGGGTTGGAAGTCTGGTGCCGACACTGATTTGCGGTGTGGTTACCACCACTACGGGTATTGTAAATACTTGCCAGTTTTGATTGAGTCATCAGTGATTAAGAGAGAATTTATCATGAAAAATAAAGCAGTATTAAATCGTAAAAGGTTGATGGAAATTTTGGAAGTTTTAGCCTTTTTTGTGTTGGTTGCGGTACTAAGTACTTTTAATAAACCGGTTATGGCAGCGTTAACGCCGTTACAAATTTTTTGTGCGGCTAATGCGATGGATAGGGTTAATTTTCCTGAGATACCGGTTTCGCTTAAATGTACGCCAGTGCCTGAGCCTTATACGGTTGATGCCAAAGGTAATAAAGTATCGATAATGCCCAGTATTATCAAGAATAAGGCTGCAGTAATAGCGTTGGGAAAAATGTTGTTCTGGGATAGTCAGGTCGGAAGTGACGGTCTTGCTTGCGCGAGTTGCCACTTTCAGGCTGGCGCGGATAATCGTGTTAAAAATCAGATTGATCCGGGTTTAAGAAATGCCGGCAGTAAGTTTGCCAGCGACGGCACAACGCCTGTCGGCAGTGTCTTTGACTTTATGGCGTCGAATCCTAATTCAACTAATCTCGATCCTTTGTTTCCTGCCTCCGGAAAAGGTCCCAACTACACGCTAAAAAAGACAGACTTTCCTTTACGCAAATATAAGGAAATACAAACGCCCATAGATGGACAGCCTTTACAGGCCGACCGCAATGCAGAAATTGTTTACGACAGCGATGATGTGGTTTCATCTCAAGGCGCATACCATTCGACTTTCAATGGTTTGAATGCAACGAGTACCCAAGAAAACTGTACTGTTAATTTTCCAATTTCAGGGCCGCAAATGCCACTTTTTAATGTGGGTGGAAACTCGGTACGTCAGGTTGAACCTCGTAATACACCTACGGTTATTAATGCGGTTTTTAATTTTCGTAATTTTTGGGATGGTCGGGCAAACAATGTTTTTAATGGATTAGATCCCTTTGGACCAAGGCGGTTTGCAAATCCGGCTTTGACTCCAGGTGCCGAGATCTACACTAAGGACACAAAAGGCAAGCTGGTAAAAAACAGGGTTGCCATTTTTAATGCAAGTCTGGCTTCCCAGGCGGTCGGTCCGGCGTTGAGTGATATGGAAATGTCATGTGCTGGAAAGAGGTTTATTGACTTGGGTAGAAAAATGATCGCGCTTAGACCATTGGGTAAGCAAAAAGTGGATATAACGGATAGCGTGTTGGCACAATACACTACCGCTGCTGGCGATATTAAATCGGTAATTACATACAAGCTATTGATACAGAATGCTTTTAATAATAACTATTGGGATGTTCCCGATACACTGACTGTTGGGGGCTATAAGCTTATTGAAAACAACTTTTCCTTGTTCTGGGGATTGGCTGTTCAAGCGTATGAAGCTACCTTGGTGTCGGATGATACAAGATTCGATCAGGCGATTAATGGTCTGGATAAGCTTACGGCACAAGAAAAAAATGGTCTGAATTTGTTTTTGCATCAAGGCCAATGTGTTGCCTGTCATATGGGATCAGAATTCACCTCGGCATCGGTTACTCATGTGGCCAATGTTAAGAACACTCCTGACATCGGAAAATATACTGAACGGATGTTAATGGGAGATGGTGGTATAGCTCTCTATGACTCAGGATTTTACAATATCGGCGTTCGGCCAACAGCTGAAGATCTGGGGGTAGGGGCAAATGATGCTTATGGCTATCCGTTGTCATTTACGCGTAATGCAAAAATTAAAGCCAATGATCCGTTCAATTACGATATTTTAAGTCCCAATATATCCAGTTTATCGCCTGATCCGTTTCAACTTGATTCGTTTATGTTTTCGTCCAGTATTGGGTGTATCGGCTGGAATCCTGCTACAACGGCCTGGGGTTATCTGTGTGATATTGATCCTGTTGTCAGTGACGAGCGTGAAGCGGTTGATGGTGCATTCAAGTCATCAACTTTACGTAATGTAGAATTAACCGGTCCTTATTTTCATAATGGTGGTCAGTCTACCCTGGAGCAGGTTATGGAGTTTTATAACCGTGGTGGTGATCGTCAGGATTCTTTTCAGAAAGATCCAGACTGCAGTGGTCCCTTGATGACTTATGATGCTTATGGTAATGCAGTAGTGTCTGGTGATCCGGTAACCGGTTTAATTGATGATTCAGGTTTTGTATCCGGAGGATCAGGCCAGATCAGTAATATAGCTCCGGATATGGCAGGTACCAAGGTACTGATGACTAAAACCTGTACTCCTGGCCAGGCGGCTCAGGAAACGTTAAATCTAAGTAGTTCTGATGTGGCCGATTTGGTCGCCTTTATGAAATCGCTGACTGATGAGCGGGTTCGTTGGGAAAGGGCGCCTTTTGACCATCCTTCGTTGACCATTCCCAATGGGCATGTTGGTGATGAGAACAAAGTAACCTCAAATCCTGCCGTAGAGCAAAGCCTTGTATTGCCGGCGGTAGGCGCAAAAGGAAGGCAGCCTAAAGCCTTAAAAGCGCTGCAATCTTTTGATGCAGATTTGAAATAATTGTATTGGCAAAGGTATCTACACAGTTCGTTATTCCGGCAATCCCTGCCGGAATAACGTCGATTTATAGTTGTGTAGATATTTATGGTGCATCGGCTAGCCATATTTTTTGGCAATCCGATGCTTGTCCGGTGGAATTGGCGGGTTGTTGAAAAGTTTGGCAGCCCCTTTACTCTGCAGGAATGACCAATTGTTTTGAGGTCTTTGCTCTTCGGGGCAGGATGCACATAAAAAAACCGGCCTATGCGTCGGTTTTTTTATGTGTGAGAGTTTTAGGGGTTAGATGTAACGTCACATTTAAAAAAGATAGCTGGTTTTGAGGTCATGTGTTTATTGATGAGTAGACAGGATCCATGTAGATACCAATTTTATTTATTTGGGCAATGAACTATTTTATAGATGACAGGAACTAAGTTAATGACGAATAGAGATTGTAAGCTATTAATTACAAATAACCGAAAATGGAGTCATGCGAATGAAAAAGTTACTTATCCCTCTGGCGATGCTATCTGCCAATGTATACGCCCAACCCTATCTGGTCACTGAGCCGAGTTTAAATGCCAAACATTACACACCTGTTGTCGTGGTGACCAAAAAACTTAGAACGACTCTGGTAGCTGCCAGGGCGCAGTTTCCAGGTGAAGAATATTTGGTGTCGGTAGATACCGGCGCTGCATTAACCAAACCGCCAGCCTTGTTTAACGGCTTATATACCTATAATAATGTTACATCGAATTTCGAAGGCTTTTTATCTGCACCGAGAATTGATGGACTTAAAACGACCGGCGTTGCCAATTTTATTGTCACAGAAACTACGTTGTCGCCCAGTTATCCGGTTAATGTCAGTTTTACTCAGCCAAGCAAAGAATTTGGAGTGTTTCTGGCAACCTCCACCAACTCGGGTAATGTTTTTACTGACTCAGTCTTAGTGGCGGTTGATGGTGTTGAGTTGGGTGTAGTGAGTCTGCCGGCTAATACCTCAACTTATGTTGGTGTAAGGGATGATGAGGCGGGTCTATATGGGCATAAAGTTACCTATACGCCTGCCATCAGTAACACGCCCGAAGCTATCGCCCCATTTGTGTCTGATAGTTTCTATCTTGAGTAATCTTGAGCTGGATAAATTTTTATAGGTAGTCGCTGTCGCCCATGTCCGCATTTGCTTTGAGTTAAGTTAGAGTTATTTAGAGGGCTGAATGCATAGGTCGGTGGCTACCATGGTCTTTGGCATTCGACGATTATCAGGGGGTAGTCGCAATGCTGAAAAACACGGCAGCCCAACCTGAGGGTTCATTATAAAAAGGGTTTGCAGATTGTAAGTTGATATAGTGGTAGGAGTTTGCTTAAGTTAGTAAAAAAATGTATAAAGTGACAATATTTCGATTTTTATTATTTGTTCTTTATGTATAGAGTGGTACCAATGGATGATCAATGGCGGTAAGCGCTCAATGCTATTTTAGAGTGCCATGTTATCAATCCACGAAGCAAGTTTTTCTTCTGTGTCGGTCAACACTGCTTCCCAAATCGTTTCAGTTCCTTCGTATTGCAGCTTTGCTGTTCTTAACCAGTGGCTTTTCGCCTGCCAATGCCGAATGGCATGGTGAGTTAACTGCGCTGAGCAACTTCGTTTACCGGGGCTATTCCAAAAGTCAGGGGCAACCAGTCGTTCAAGGGCATCTTGATTATCAGGATGCTGCTGGCTGGTTTGGCGGACTGGGGGTTTCTCAAGTCAATTTTGACAATCGGCCCAATTCCGAACGCGCAACCGTTGAAATTAATCCTTATGTGGGATGGACTATGCCGATATCAGAGGATTGGAGGGCGGAACTATCCGTCAGTGGCTATGTTTTTGACGGCAAGATATTTGCTCAGTCGGCTGATTATGCAGAGTTCCATTCCGCTATTCATTATAAGGACTGGCTTAGTGGAAAGGTCTCTGTGGCTCCTGATGCCTATCAACGTCATGTGACAATACCTAATTATGAAATTATTTATCGTCGCGATCTTCTGGATAACGTGCAGCTCTCAGCAGGGCTTGGGTACTATCAGGCTGAAGCCTTGGTTCACCAGAACCTTTTTTACTGGAACTTGGGTGCTTCCTGGTTTATAACGCCTTATCTGGCAGTTGATATCCGCTATGTTGATGTGCATCTTAAAGAAGCCCATGACGGGGATCTGGATTATGGCTATAACGAATTTTATCCCAAACCCCTGAATAATAAATATTTGCTATCTATAACGCTGGGGTTTTAAATTTATTTTTACTGCCATTGAACCTTTTTACCTTGTCGAGGAATACAGTTAGTACCTAATCATGAAATGAACGAAACCGAATCAGACACAGTGCAGCGCATAGGTGCAGCTCTAAAGCAACCCGGCGCGGAAGAGGATGAAAATGCCTTGCTCAGGCTTATCATCGAAGGAGATACTTCGGCATTTGAAGAATTTTACAAGGCTTACTATCCGAAACTGCAACGTTTTATTTTGCGTGTAACAGGTGATCCTGATGTGGTTGAGGAATTGATTCAGGAAACTTTGCTGGTAGTTTGGAAAAAGCCGGAAAGCTTTAATTACGGCAGTAAGATTTCTACCTGGGTCTTCGGAATTGCTCATAACAAAGCACTTAAGTCGATGGCAAAGGATGCCAGACGCAAAAATGATGTCAATGTTGATGATTGGGTTGATATTTTAAGTGATGATTTTGATAGTTCGGATCAGGGTTGGGTAAATGAGCAATGGTTAAGTAACGCAATGGAAATACTGACGCCAGAGCAACGTGCAGTGATAGAGCTGACTTTTTATCATGAGCTACCCTATCATGAAATCGCCAAAATACTTGACTGCCCGGAAAATACAGTAAAAACCCGCATGTTTCATGCACGCAAAAAGCTTCAGGCCTTTGTAACTAATCAAGAGAATTAAAGCCATGAATCAACATACATTGTTATCAGTCGATGAACACCAACAGATACAATTGCTGTTACCCTGGTATCAGAATAAAAGCCTTCAACAACAAGAGCGTCTGTTGGTTGAGAGGCACCTTGGTAGCTGTTTGTCGTGCGCCAAAGAATTAGGTTTCCTGGCTAAAATGGCGGTAGCCGTCAAACAGTCTCCGATGATGGAGCGGGATGCACAGGCATCTTTTGCCAGCTTGCGCGACAAACTTGAAGTAATCCGGCCTGTCACGCAAAAACCGGAACCGGCAGTAAAGAGTGACAATGTTACCCAGGCTTTGTTTGGAAAGACTACACCTCGACGTAGAGAGCTATTTCACTTTAATGGCCGTTCGGTAAGAGGCTTTGCCATTGCGGCAACGGTGCTGTTGGCACTGATTCCGGTGATGTTGCAATACCGGCACTCACCCGTTACGACCGATTACTACACGCTTTCCAATGCCAGGCAGGTAACGCCGGTTGGTACTAACTTGCTGGTTGTTTTTTCAAAGTCCTTGTCTGAGGCAAATATCGATGAGTTACTTGGAAAAGTGCATGGCCAACGCGTCAATGGACCTAACAGCGTGGGTGCCTATTTAGTCAGTCTGGAGGGTAGGGATGTCGCTGAAAGCGTGGCTTTGTTACGCAATCAGCCGAATGTTATGTTGGTTGAACCTGTGTTGGAGCACTAAACAGTCATGAAATTATTTAACTCAATTTTGCTGGTTGGCGTTGTCGCACTGTTAAGTGCCTGTGCCAATACAGCCGATATATCCCATCTGGGTGACAGCGAAACTGCCGAAGATCGCCGTCTTCTGGTTACTTTTGTAGACCGTACCATCAACCGTAAGTTGCCTGCCAATGCTCAGGAAGGCTACCGGAATCGTGGCAAATACAGCAACTCCGGCTGGAGTGAGCGAATAGCCCATGATTTGGCCGACCGTTATCATTTACAGTTTGTTGCCCAATGGCCGGTGACGGCTTTGGGTGTTAATTGCGTGGTTTATGAGGTGCCCAAGGATTTGCAGTTACAGCAGGTGATTGCGGAATTGCAAAAAGATCAGAAG
>CAIKYI010000187.1 GCA_903831545.1 uncultured Methylobacter sp.
CGCCCAGCCAGAGGGCAGGGCGTAAATCCAGATAATCATTACCGCTAATATCCAATTGATTAGCCAGCGCAATCCGCGCCGCTTCCAAACTGGCCACGGTGACCACGGCGGCGGTGCCTGCCAGATTGTCATGCTCGGTTGAAAACAAATGAAACCCGTCCGACATTTCAGGATTCGATGCCAATAACGCATAAACATCCGCTTCGATGGTACGTCGCGCAGCGCGTCCCAACATGCCGGATAAACCGATAAACGCGCCTAAGTCATCATTGATGATGGTTTGGCGGGATATGTTGATGGTATTGCCTTTGGTGGTGGCAATGATGGTGGCTTTTTCGCCATCGGGAATACTCTTGTTTTTAAACTCGGACAATTCGCCCAGCGCATCCAGATTACCAAAAGAGCCTAAACGGTAACGGTTGTGGACTCTAAAATCGGTCACGCTGCCGACTGAGCAAAACCGTGTCCAGGTATCGGGTGTGGTTCCATAAGCGGATTGCAGGGTTTTGTGCATGGCGCTTTCCAGCAACACCGGAAAATCACTAACGGTACTGGTAAAGGCGCGTTTGACCATTTCCAGTTCGTTCATGCCTTTGGGTGCCAAACCGCCGCGTTCCAAACAGACTTTAGCGATTTCAGTCAGGCGCATACCGCGCATTTCGTTGCCGGTGTCCATTTTTTCAAGGCCGGCGCGGGCGCATAAGGCGTTAACGCCTTGCAGAATAAACTTGTCTTTTTCATCCGTAGTCACTGAGGCATCGCCGCGTGTGGTTTCTGCATCGACTTGTTTGCCCCATTTTTCAATGATGGCATTTTTTGCATCGACCAATGTGAGGCCACGCTCAATAAGGTCATTAACCATGCTTTCTTCTACGCGGGCGATTTTGCCAAAACTGCGGATGCCGGCAATGCGGTCACGTTCCAGTTTGGTTATATCGGCGGCGTTAAGGGTTTGCGGTTTGTCTTGGGTTTCTTGGGTTTGATCAGTCTGAACAGCGGTCGCCGCTCTTGTTTGATCAGCCACGGTTTCATCTGTTTTTGACATGATGTTATCCTCGTTATGGTTAATAATAGTTACTGCTTCTGTATCGTTATCACTGCGCACTTGCGCCCCGGCATCGGCTGGAATCGGTACAATGGATATTTCCATCGGTGTCCAATCAACCGCGCGATACACGGGTAAATCGTCTTGGCGTTCTTCCTGTTTTTCGAGTTTGTTCACCCGATACCCCACGCTAATATTGCGTAAAATACCGTCTTTAACTTCATCAATAATCGGTTTGACGGCCTCGCGTTTGCTAAAGCGCACTAACGCCCGTCCTTCATTACCTACCAACCAGGCGCGTTCTACCACGCCGATAACAGAATCCAAACCGTAGTTTTGATGATTCGGCAGCAACGGCGCACCGGCGTTAAGCCGGTCTAAGCGCACATGCTCCGGGCGCATACTGAGTTCTTCTATCCAGGTTTTATCGCTCCAAAAATCGGTTTTACGGACTTGGGAGCCGGTAGACCACGTCACCTCGACGGTGCGTTCATCCTCGTTTAAGGTGGTCGGTATAAACGCCGCGCGGGTGTGTAATTTAGGGAGTTGCAGGGTTTGCATTGGGTTTTCCTTTTACAGGATTATTAACGCTGGCTGTGGGTGATGCAGACGCTTGGCCTTGGCCTTTGCGCGGGTCACTATCCAGGGTGATATTAAGTTCATCCAGCCGCGCATTATCGGCGGCCATTTCAGTTAGGAGTTGTTCGGGATCGTAACCTTGCTCACGGATGGCTTCGGATTGCGTCATTAAGCCGCAACGGATGGCGTCTTTAATCGCGGGTATTTCGCGGATCGGGTCAACCATCAACCGTGCAGGGGGTGTCCATTCGGTCGTTAAATCGGGCAGACCGGCAAACTGCGTAAACCAGCGGGCGACGCCGTTGCAGAGTTTGGGGATAATCAGGTTCCACCGCCAGGCGTCGATACTACGGCCAAATTCTTGCCAGCCCATGCGGGCGCTGGAAAAATTGACCTGGGATAAATCGCCGGTCAAGGATTCGTAAGTAATGCCCAAACCCGCTGCCACGGCTTTTAAATTAGCCATCGTGTACGGGCCGTAGTCATCCGCCTTGGGTGGATTTGAAAAATTGACGGTGCGGCCATTTTTTAACACGTACATTGAACCGGGGGTCAGTTCAGAGATATCCGAATATTCTTCTGCCGCTTCATTGGGGTCATCCGTGTAGATAAACGCTGCAAACAAGTTAGCCAGTTTTTGCCGGTTAAGGTACGCATCTTCGTAAATATCCAGTTCTCTAAGGCGAATCATAACGGGGGCCAGCCACGAGACGCCGTGTTCTTGTCCGGGCCGGTCGGTGCGGTAACAATGTATAATTTCGGTAGCGGGGACTCGGGTGTAACCGGATTTAAAAGAATTATAAAATCGTCCGAGGGAGCCGGGATGGGCTTTGTACAGATAATAAGCAGTACGGCGACCGAGATTATCGTATTCAATACCACGCTGAATGTAACTACCATCAGCAAGCGGGCCGTCATTAAATTCATAAAAATAATCCGGTTCCATCACCTGTAACTGGAAATTAACCGCTAAAGGTTCTGCCAGCACGCCGTAACGCGGGCGCAGCCGGATTAAACATTCCCCGGATTCAATTACCGTACGCATCACGGTTTGTTGGATACCGTAAAAATTCTGGTTGCCGGTAGCGTCGCATTGTTCGGTTTCTGCCCATTGTTTCCAGGAGTCCTGTACCAGTTTGGAATTGCGTTTACCCGCCGCTTGCCATTGGGCGCGGATACCGTAACCGATCACGTTGTTGACAATCACCGACACGCCTTTGGCGGCCCAGGGGTTATTGCGTACTAAATCGCGTGAGCGGTTACGAATCAGGGTGGGGTTGACAATCGCGGAGGTGGCATCAGTGCCGGGTGTTAACCAATTTTGCGTGCGCGTAGTGCGGCTGGCGGCATCATAGCGGCGTTGCTGGAGCTTGATTACGTTGTCAGTCGTCATAAACCTTTTCCGGTCGGCAGGACTATAAAACGGTTTTTATTAGTGGCCGGGATGGAGACACCGAGTTCTGATCGCATTGAATCCCGCAGGCGGATCATTTCCGCGTAGGAATGGTAGGTGATTGAGCGGTCAGCAAGACGCACCGACAAAGCGCCTTGCGCGATTGCCGTTTCTAACGCGGTGAGTTGATCGGAGGTGAAGGCCATAGTGACGGATTATTTCAAACAATTTTCGCAAAAATAAGGCAAAAATTGAGCAAAGTAATTTATTTTTAAAAAAACATCCGTCCGTAGGGGCAGAATATCTTCTGCCCGTCCATTGACCAATAACTGGACAATCTAACAAATCAGTTTTTTTATCAAGTATTTATCGAGTGAAAAATTCTGTTTTTACCCTGGTTATCCACAGGTTTTTGTGGATAATTCAAAG
>CAIKYI010000188.1 GCA_903831545.1 uncultured Methylobacter sp.
AAATTTTGTTCATAGAAATATCCTCCAAGGGGGTTTAAATTATTTTTATTAATGTGCGTGATTAAACTTAAGCACATGCATTTTATATCATGACTGGAATAATGATGCAATAACAAAAATTGAATTGCTATCTATCCAGTTAAAGCTCATTGATGTTGTTCGGCAAATCAAAAGAAATTTGCTTATCACTCCATCTGACTGCTCCGATAGTAACCCAAGGAGATGATAAATTCTTGTGCAATTGATCATGAACCCAGTAAGAGGGCGCATCAATCTTCTTTAATTTTATGTTAAAAACGACCTTATCAAGATTTAAGCCAATTTTTTGCCCCCAGAAAGCAGTAACTTTCATAATAAATTTATGTAAGCGCGGATTGTTAATATTTGGTGTAACGGCAATATTGGCCCACATGGAATGAACGCGCCCCCAATTGGGAGCGAGAAGCCGCCCTTGCTCGTTAACAAAAGGCAACCAATGCTCTTCACCATTCTGGTCGAAGTAAGTTATGGCCAAAATATGATTATAGCCGGCGAAATGATCATGAAGATAAAGTGCATGTGGGGTAATGCCTAAAAATGTTTGTGTGACCAATAAAATTGCATTACTGAACTGCGATATAGGGTTGTGCGGGTCGTCAACTTTGAATCTGTAAATAAGTCCGTAATGAATCGAACTGTTTAATTGTAAAAGAAGCAGTGCCAGCAATATTTTTGATAGCTTCCTGGAAAATGCTTTTGGTTTTTGAATTGCATCCAACTCAAAATACCGATGATAGAGAGAATGGTCACCAAACAGTTGAGGTGTTATACAGGTTTCTGTACATGGGATGCGATTACGATTATCTGCAATAGACCGATATTTTTTTAATGCTAACTGATGAATGCCGGGGAGATTCAAAAAAATTCCGACTGGAACCAAATAACGCATATGTTTAAATATCTGGATATAGGTAGCTACCCCAGAATAAATACTGTTCTTACTATCCAGTGCGTACAAGTCTGTTAACAGAGTTTCCCTGGAGAGATTTGCAAGCGCGGGATAGTGTGACGCATATTCTTGGGCGCTTTTAAAGTCAATACGATTAAATATATCGAAGTGGTTAAGAATAAGCACTGTGCGATTACATAAAGGGCATAGCTGATCATAAAATACAGTAAGGGTGTTTTTTTTTGCCGTAAGAAGTCTACCAACGCATCGCCACCATTTAAACGGAATGAGCAAGATATAGAAAGCCAGCATTCCCAAGCCAAAAGGATAAATGTTAAATGACACGGTAATGCCTAAATGAAGGCCAAAACCAATGGATAAATAAATTACCCTCAGACTCTTACGTGTAAAAAAGAAGATAAAGGTAAATTGGAATATTAAAATCGTATAGCCAAGGATATTTTGAAGTAACTTATTGTTTAATACATACGACATATCAATCGCAGAAACATAATAAGGCTGCGTGGCTGGCAACCAAGTACCAAGTCCATTGCGCCAATGTTCAGCGAACATTTTGTGTATGGAGGAGTCAAAATAAAGAAAGCCAAGGCAAATAGCAACCGGCAAGTAGTAAGCAAGAACAGAAACAGTTTGCTTTGGATAATTGCTGTAATGAGTAAATGGCGTACTCAGTTTACGCCTTAAATTGTCTATTGAAAAAGCCCGATTTCCCGGCATAAAAAGAAGAAAGAATCCTGCCCCGATCATAAATAAATCAAATCCACCATCAAAATCCCGTTGCATGGGGGTGAAATTAACAAAAATAATCCAGAAAATATAATTACAGGTTATTGCAAATGGGTAACGGTAGCCAACAATAACAAAACTGGCAATAACGCCCCAAACACACAGAAAAAAAGGAATCATCGGAAATTCGACATCTATATAAGGTATAGGATCAAATATCAAGTGATTGAAATACAAGAGAAAGAAAATCTCCTGTAAGGTGATCAGGCCATAAAAAAGCCTAAATAAGCCTATACCCGTAGCTGGAACTTGCTTTGCTTGAAGCTCTAAAATTTTATCGGATAATTGTCTATACATTTCATGATTCGAAAAATCGGGAAGATGTATAAATTATATAGTAATTGTGGGGTTTATGCGGAGATATAAAGCAGACAAAACAGAGGCCGCACCTAATTTAAAAAATTGAAGTAAACGGCCTAAGTTAAGGTAAATCGTTTGGCGACTTATTTTTCGTCGTCTGGGTGTTCAGCGAATACCC
>CAIKYI010000189.1 GCA_903831545.1 uncultured Methylobacter sp.
AAGCAATAATCCAAATCATGAAAATAAGAGTTCTCGGTTCAGGTGCAGGTGGCGGATTTCCTCAATGGAACTGTAACTGCCATAATTGCCACCGCTTGCGGCATAAAAAAATGAATGGTACAGCGCGAACACAATCATCGATTGCCGTAAGTACAGACAACAAAAATTGGCTGTTGTTTAATACCTCTCCCGATATTCGCGCGCAATTGGAAGCTTTTCCGGCTATCCAACCCAAAGAAGGGGTTCGCGATACTGGTATTAAAGCTATTATGCTGATTGATAGCCAGATAGACCATACTACAGGCATGTTAATGCTCCGGGAAGGTAAACCGCTGGAAGTTTATTGCACGGAAATGGTTAAGCAGGACCTCACTACCGGCTTTCCTTTATTTAAAATGCTGGAAGATTACTGCACAGTAAACCATCACCCGATTCCCTATGATGGCAGCAGCTTTACCATTCCGGGAATTGAGGACTTGCGCTTTTATACCCAAGCCTTAAAAAGCAAAGCGCCGCCTTATTCACCACACCGGCATGATCCACATGACGGCGATAATATCGGCGTGATCATCGAACAAATATCTAGCGGAAAAAAGGTATTTTATTCGCCCGGTCTGGGTGAAATAGAGCCACATGTCATGGCGGCAATGCAAGCGGTTGATTGTTTGCTTGTAGATGGAACCTTCTGGACTGATGATGAAATGTGTACGCAGCAAATTAGCCATAAAAAAGCTCGCGAAATCGGTCATTTGCCGCAATCCGGTGCAGGTGGAATGATAGAAGTCCTGAATGGCGTTGCCAAAGCTCGTAAAATATTAATCCACATTAATAATACCAATCCGATTTTAGACGACGATTCCGAGCAACGTAAAATACTCGATGCCGCTGGTATCGAAGTGTCCTACGATGGCCTGGAAATTGATTTATAAAGGAAGCATCATGACTAACGAAAGTAAACCCTGGACCCAAGAAGAATTTGAAGCGCAACTGCGTGGTATGGAAAGTCATTACCATATTCATCATCCTTACCATACGCTGATGAATGAAGGTAAACTCACCAAAGCTCAATTGCAGGGTTGGGTTGCCAACCGGTTTTATTATCAAGTCTGCATTCCGATTAAGGATGCCAATATTCTGGCAAATTGCCCCGACCGCGAAACCCGTGCAAAATGGATACAGCGGATTATGGATCATGATGGGCATCCTGGTGATCCTGGTGGTATTGAAGCTTGGATACAATTGGGAATTGCTACAGGCTTGACTAGGGAAGAGATAACGTCATTAAAACACGTTCTGCCGGGTGTTCGTTTTGCGGTTGACGCCTACGTTAATTTTGACCGCCGAGCCGAATGGCATGAAGCGGCCAGCTCCTCGTTAACTGAGCTGTTTGCGCCTAAAATCCATCAGCAACGTTTGGATAACTGGCCGGAGCATTACCCTTGGGTCGAGCAGGAAGGTTATATTTATTTTCGCAAACGCCTGACTGAAGCGCGCCGTGATGTCGAACACGGCCTGGCAATTACTTTGGACTGGTATAAAACCCGGGAACAGCAAGATCGCATGGTTCAAATCCTGAAATTTAAGCTGGATGTGCTGTGGACCATGGCCGATGCGATGTACCTGGCTTACATTAACGAAATGCCGCCTTATTTTAATGTTAAAGCGTAAGGCAACCAACCACCTTGAGGTTAGGCGATGCAATGGGCAGAAGTTGTTAATAACCCGTATTTTGAAAATCTACCGTTTAAAATCGAGTTGAATCGCTACGGGAAAATTGAAATGACTCCCGCTTCCAATAGACATGGTCGTTTACAATCACACATCGGCGCGCTGCTTGAACGGAAACTTAAAAAAGGCGAGTCATTGGCCGAGTGTTCCATTCAAACCACTGAGGGCGTAAAAGTCGCAGATGTGGCTTGGTGTTCCAAGGCCTTTATCAAGCAATACGGTTATGAAACGCCTTATTCCCATGCGCCTGAAATTTGCATTGAAATCGTCTCACCTTCCAATTCAAAAGAAGAAATGTTTAATAAGGCGTTGCTTTATTTACAGGCAGGTGCAGAAGAAGTCTGGATTTTATGGGAAAATGGACTAGTTGATTATTACGATAAGACTGGAAAAATAGCGCAATCTTCTTACAGTATTGATGTAAAAATTCCAATAGTCTTGGCCGCAAACTGATCTTGCCATGCTTTCAACTTACATTTTAATTAAATAATGACTATAAACCCGGAATTACCCATAAAATTCTCCCCCATGCACCGCCTGCAATGGGAAGAAGCCCAA
>CAIKYI010000190.1 GCA_903831545.1 uncultured Methylobacter sp.
ATGAGTCAACGCAAACACCACAACAGTTCCAAACTGGTCTTTGGCATAAATACGCTTTATACCGATAAACCGCTGATTATGGGGATTTTAAATATTACCCCGGATAGTTTTTCTGATGGCGGCAAATTTTCGGGTCTTGACCAAGCGATGCAGCAGGTCGAACTGATGTTGTCTGAAGGTGTGGATATTATCGATATCGGTGGCGAGTCAACCCGACCTGGTGCTGATCTGGTTACAGCCAAAGAGCAGATTCAGCGGGTCGTTCCAGTGATTGAAGCCATTCGGCAACAGTTGGCCGATGATATTTTAATTAGCATCGATACAACCTTAAGTGAAGTTGCCAAAGCGGCGTTGGATGCCGGAGCGAATATTATCAATGATGTTTCGGGGGGCAGGGCGGATAAAGCAATCCTGACCTTGGCGGCTGAAACCGGGGTGCCGATTATTTTGATGCACAGCCTGGGCGTTTCCAAAACCATGCAAGATAACCCGTGCTATATTGACGTCGTTCAGGAAGTACTTGATGCGCTACGAAACAATATTGAGGCAGCCTTAAAAGCCGGGGTCATAAAAGAAGCGATTGCGATTGATCCTGGTATTGGTTTTGGTAAACGCAAGCAGGACAACATTGAATTGCTGGCACATCTTGAGGCGTTAGTAGCTATGGGTTTTCCAGTGCTGTTAGGTACCAGTCGCAAGCGTTTTATGGGGGCGATATGTGATGTTGCCGAGCCTTCTGAGCTGGTTACAGCGACTGCGGTAACCACGGCATTAGGGGTTATGGCGGGTGTGCAAATGTTTCGGGTACATGATGTCAAAGAAAACCGGCAGGCGGCTGATGTGGCCTGGGCGATTAAACAGGCTTCCGGTCATGCCAAGGATGTCGTAAAAATAATTTAGCCCGCTCAAATAAACCGGTTGTGGGAGCGACACCTACATCGCGATTTTAAATTTTAGTCCCGATGTAGGCATCGCTCCCACAATAAATGTCCGTCCAAAGCTGGACTAACGATTTTTACGATAATTCAGTATTATCAGGAATAAAAGTCTTTAAACTTTCGGATAAAAATACTCAGCTGATCATTTGGCAAATGATTAATGCCGGCTGCGGCTTTACGTCCGCCACCACTGGGAAAAGCCGAGCATAGTTGATCAGCACCAGGATGATTGTCCTCATTTTTATGGTTTAAGGGGGCTCTGACACTTACCTGAAAAGTTTCATCCGGGTTATAAGTGATGACGGCATGTGCTCTGGCCGGATTAAGATTGGCTAGATCATTGCCAAGTACGCCGTTAACCCGTCTTGCCCAAACGGTGTCCGGTAGAATAGTTACGCAAATCGCGTTATTGTGATATTCAGGCGTAACAAGCTGGGCGTTACGCATGTCTTCCTGATAGCCCTGTTCAAGCTGCCTAAAGATTTCAGGATTGCCGCTGATAAAATCCAGAGGCGATTTGAAACCGGTCATTTCCTGATACAGTTTATCCGGTGCGAAATGCAGATCAGCCACGCAACTGCCGTAGCCGTTGTAATTTATGTAAATTCCCAGATTTTTGAGCTTTTCGAGAACGGAAGGTTTTAAATTCTGGCTTGCTGCAAGTTGGTTGGCGCTGCGGGTTAAGTTGTCGCCAAAGGCTGCTGAAATCGCCCATAACGGATATTGTCCATTTAGATATTGATTAACCAGCAGACTGGTACAGATGGTGCTATCGGTATTAATCAGTGTGGTAAAGTTCGGGTGTTGTTGAATCTCGCCTGACTGGTGATGATCGACATAAAAAATATGCGCCCCCTGCTTTAAAAACATTTCAACTTGCGAACTGTTTTTTTGCAGTGAAATATCAAGTACCGTGATCTGATCGCCTGCATTTACGGTAAATTTGTCAAGTAATTGTATGTCGCGTTTAACGCCGGTAACCAGTTGGGCTGAAACCGGCATAGCCAAACGAAGCTGAATAAGTGCGCAAATGCCGTCGGCATCACCATTAAATACATCAAAATACATAAGTTATTCCGAATAAGGCATGAAATTTAATTTGTTTTTTGCAGTGTGTAGTAAAGATCAAGTTCCTGCAAGCGTTCCGGTGTGCCTATATCCATCCAGAAACCGTTCAATTTTTGTCCCGAAACCCGACCGTTGGCTATCTCTTGGCGTAATAATGGTCCCAGTTTGCAAGATCCGGCAGGGATATTGTAAAACAGTTCGGCTCGATACAGACCAATGCCGCTAAAAGTGAATTGTTTGCTAGTGTTTGCAATGACATGGCCCGAATTATCGAGGCCAAAATCGCCGTCCGGGTGATGCTCGGGATTATCGACAAGAACCAGATGCGCCAAATCTACAGGCCGGTTTTTGAGGTCTGTAAAATCAAAGTCTGTGGCGATGTCGCCATTGACCACCAGAAAAACCTCCTTATCTAACAAGGGCAGGGCCTTAATGATACCCCCAGCTGTTTCCAGTGCCTGTTCGCCTTCCGGGGAATAGTGGATTTTTGCGCCTAACTGGTTGCCGTTGCCCAGGCGCTCTTCTATTTGCTGACCAAGATGCGCATGGTTGATGACTATCTCGGTAAAACCGGCCTTGACCAGTTGCTTGATAGTATATTCGATTAGCGGCTTGCCGGCAGCCTGAAGCAAGGGTTTTGGGGTGTTATCAGTAAGCGGGCGCATTCTTTCGCCGCGCCCTGCTGCTAAAATCATTGCTTTCATGCTTCGACTCCGCTCAGCACGGGTGCTTTGGCTTTGCTCATAACTGGTGTAATCTGTTCGTGACAGGTATAACCTGTTCACGTAAAAAGTCATTGAATTTGGCAAGCTCTGGGTATGCCGCGCAAACTGTGGTGACGTAGTTTAAAGTTCGGGGTATGTCGTCCAGATAGTTTGATTTTCCGTCTCTCAAATGCAAGCGGGAAAAAATGCCGATGGCTTTAAGATGGCGCTGAAGTCCCATCAGATCGAACCAGCGTTTAAATTGTTCAGCACTACAGGAAAGCAGTTCTGCCTGCCGGAGACGTTCAAAATAACTGTCTCGCCATTGTTCGACTTGTTGTTCAGGCCAGGCGATATAACAATCACGTAATAAGGAAGCTAGGTCATAAGTAATCGGGCCAATGACAGCATCCTGAAAATCAATCACGCCCGGCGAGTCATTGGTTAAAAACATCAGATTACGGGAATGATAATCCCGATGCACGCAGATTGAGGGTTGCTCAAGCGCAGAATTAGTGAGTATTGTGCGGACATCATTCCAAATCTGCTCGGATATTTCTAGATCCAGGAGCTGACCTAAAAACCACTCGTCGAAAATAGCCAGTTCTCTGTGTAATAGGGCTTGGTCATAGCTGGGTAGTCCGGCGTTTTGCAGGGATGTTTGGGTTTGCAGTTTGAACAAACTGTCAAAAGCGCTTTGATACAAAGCGTTAGCTGTGTTTGCATTAAGTTGATCAAGAAAACATTGGCTACCAAAATCCTCCAGCAGTAAAAATCCGTCTGTCAGGTTCTGTTGAAATATGTTGGGCACGTTAACTTGAGCTTGGCTTAATAATTTGGCAACGCTTATAAAAGCAGCAATATTTTCCTGGGCGGGTGGCGCATCCATGACAATAAATTGCCCGTTTGGCGTGCTGATCCTGAAATAACGACGGAAACTGGCGTCGCTGGAAGCGGCTTCACAATCTGTGATGATCAGCAGCAAATCGTTTTCAAGCCAGTCGAACATCGTTATCGTTCTTAAGTCTTCAGGCATCATGATGTTTAGGATAGATTAGTATAAAGTTGGGGTAGTGAGGTAAAATTAACGTCCGGCATTTTATTCGATTTATGATTCACTACGCTACTTTACTTGACCTTACCTATGCGCAGCCGTTTTTTACTGTTTTTTTTACCTTCCATTTATGCAGCTACCAGCAATGCGAACGAAGCACTCTGGAATTGTGAGCAAAACAAAGATAGCAAAGAGTGGGTTTGCACAGGTGAAAAAAAACCTGCGGAAATTGCCGGTAAGGCAAATACGCCAGCCATTATTCAGCCCGTAGAAGCGATCAAACCTTCGGTTGCTAACAAACCTGAAATAATCGATACCGATAAAACGCCCGAGTCAGATCAGCCCTCAGCGAATGCTGTGCAGAGTCCCGTTACAGAAATGCCATCAACAGCAGTTAAAGTAAAACCTGTCGCACTGGATAGTATAGAGCCAAAGGAAGTGCCTGCCGAGGTTGTTAGTGGGCAGCAACGAAATACTTCTGCCTCGCCGGTTAGCGCTAACGTCCAGAAAGATAAAGGAGTAGTAAGCGTTGAGACCAGTCCTACTGCTGAGCCATCTGCCGATTCAAAAAACACTCTTCAAACTGAAGTTAATCGTCCAGGTTGGACCTGTGGTGCCAATGCAGCAGATCAGAACTGGGATTGTAAGCTGGCAGGTTCTGACCCGAAGGGGCAGGTCCGGACGATTGAAACTTCGGACTCGGGACTCAGTTTATTGACGCCCGCATTTGATTATAATGAAGAGCAAACCTTCGGCAATATTAAATCGCAATTAAAATATGATCCCTGGCAAAACTGTTTGGCGCCCAGAGGTACCAAAAAAGTGCTGTCTAAACAGAACACCAAAGATGCGATGCCCCTGGACATTAATTCAAATTATGCTGAAGTATTTGATAATGAAATTTACAGTTATACGGGCAATGTAGAAATGATGCACGCTGATCAGCGTTCAGTCTCAAAGAAGGCCAGCTATGACAATGTTTCCGGTGCCTTGGATTTGCAGGGCAGTGTTTATTATAGTGATGAGGAGTTGGCTCTTCACAGTGAGTCGGCCTCCATTAACCTCAATTCCGATCAGGCAAAATTAAGGGATGCCCTGTTTATTTCTCCGGTTACACCAATTAGAGGCCGGGCAAAAACGATTTATCGGGATAGCAGCACCTTGTCACGCTATCAAGACGTGGCCTACACCAGTTGCCGTCCCGGCAATCAGGATTGGGTTATGCATGCCAGTGAACTGAAAATGAATAAAGCAACTGGCCAGGGCTCTGCCAGAAATGCCTGGCTGGAATTTAAAGGCACGCCTGTTTTTTATACGCCACATATTGGTTTTCCGATTGATAACAGAAGGCTTTCCGGCTTTCTTGCTCCTAACTTTGGTAATACGACACGAGGCGGATTTAGCGCTTCTACACCCTATTACTGGAACATAGCGCCTAATTATGACGCTACCTTAAGACCACGCTATCTTTCAAAGAGGGGAGCCGTCCTGGGAGGTAGTTTTAGATATTTGACGGAAATGTCCAGGGGAATTGCCAGCCTTGAGTATATGCCTTATGACAGCATTATGGACAGGTCGAGGTATGAAGCGGTTTTTAAGAACACCACCCAATTAACATCTCATATCAGTTCAAATCTGGAATTGAACAATGTATCGGATAAATACTATTTTTCTGATTTGGGTAACGCACTCAATACCACTACTTATAGCAGTTTTCTGTTAAGTCAGGCAAATCTGGCTTATGTAAACACCGGCGTTTCTTTAAGGGGCCATGCCGATAGTTATCAATCGATCGATCCCGCGATTACCAATTACAGTATGCCCTATCGGAGATTGCCGCAAGTTAACCTGAATTTAAATCACGCCTTCGATTTCATGCCGTTAAATACGTTAATGGATGCCGAGTATGTTTATTTTCAGCAGGATGTTTTAGTCAATGCGCAGCGCACCAATATCAAACCCGCCGTCAGTTTTCCCCTGAAAACGCCTGGGAGTTATTTAACCCCCAAACTTTCCTTGCAGTCTACCCAGTACTTGTTAAGCGATCCAACTATAGCTAGCAGTTCAACAAGTATTTCAAGAACATTGCCCATTATTTCTACGGATAGCGGATTGTATTTTGAAAAAAATGTCAATTTTTCTGACAGATCTTATCTACACACACTTGAACCACGCTTATTTTATTTGTATGTTCCCAGGGTAGGTCAGAGCAACATTCCCATTTTTGATACCGGTTTAATCGATTCTTCATTTAACAGTTTATTTCTGGAGAATCGCTTTAGCGGAACTGATAGGATTCAGGATGCCAATCAGTTAACTGGGGCGCTAACGACGCGCTTGGTTGATGCGAAATCAGGTAAGGAAAGGCTGAAACTGAGTGTCGGTCAAATAGCTTATTTTCAGAATAGGGAAGTTACATTACCTGGCTACCCTTTAGAAACTAACAGGTTTTCCAATCTGGTGACTGAGCTAAATGCCGGCTTGACGGATCATGTTTCACTGAGCACGGGAACACAATGGGATCCATATTTGAATGAGATTGTCAGACACACTTCCGGTTTGCATTATCTTAATAAACCAGAGGCTAATATGCCGAGTGAGATTTTTAATGTGGGTTATCGCTACAGAAAAAACACGCTTATTCCTGAAGGGGCTTTAGCTGGTACCAGACCTTATGACATTATTCAAAGTGATGTTTCCTTCCATTGGCCGGTTTATAAAGACTGGTCTGCGGTTGGGCGCTGGACTTATTCGTTGCTGAATGACACAACGCAGGAAAGTTTTTTTGGTGTGGAAAAAGAAAGTTGCTGCTGGGCTTTCCGGATTATTGGGCGGCGCTGGATAAATAGTGTATCTCTGCTTGCAAATAATCCTAACAATACCCCTACTGTCCTTAATGCTACGGGTGCTTCTCAGTCAGGTATATTTTTTGAGTTAGAGCTTAAAGGCCTAAGCGGTTTTGGAGAAAAACTGGATACATTCTTTGAAAAGCAAATTTATGGTTATCGGAAAACTCAAAAATGATTAAAGTACAAAATATTAAACAAATCATTATCGCTATACTGTTAAGTGATTTATTGTTGGGCAGTTTTTTAGTGCACGCTGAAGTGCTCGATACTATTGTTGCTGTTGTTGAAGATGACGTTATTCTTGAACGGGAATTGCAAAAAGAAGTGCTTGTAATTGAACAAAGAATTCAGCAAGGCAAAGCTGAAATTCCACCTGCTTATGTACTGCGCAAGCAAGTTCTTGAAAAAATGATAATTGATAAGCTTCAGAGGCAGTTAGCTGAAAAGGCAGGGATTACGGTCAGCGAAGAAATGCTTAATAGTTCGGCTGCAGATATTGCCCGAAGAAATAATATGGATGTCGATGCATTCAGAGCTGAGCTTGAAGGGCAGGGCATAAGCTACCAAAGTTTTCTCGATAATATGCGCAATGAAATTATTATTAACCAATTACGTGGACGGGAAATTGGTGGGCGGATTAAGGTAACTGACCGCGAGGTCGAACATTACCTGGAAACACAAGATAAAATTGGCGAAGAGTCTACCCAGTATCATCTTGGCCATATTTTAATTGCTGTTAAAGAAGGTGCGACCTCGACAGAGATCCAGAAAGCCATGAGTAAAGCAGATGATCTGGTTAAAAAACTGCGGGAAGGTCAGGATTTTACCCAGGCGGCCATTAGCTTTTCGGATGATGCCAATGCACTAAAAGGTGGCGATTTGGGGTGGCGTACCATGAGTGAAGTTCCAACGTTGTTTGTTAACGATATCCATAAGCTGAAACAGGGTGAAATTTCCGACCCCATTCGCAGTCCCAGTGGTTTTCATATTATCAAAATGGTAGAACTCAAGGGTACTGAAAATCACACAATTTTAAAAACCAAAGTTAGGCATATTCTAATTAAGACCAATGAATTGGTTGACGATGTTGAAGCAAAGAAACGCTTGCTGGCATTAAAAAGCCGCCTTGCTGATGGGGATGATTTTTCTGCATTGGCAAGAGCGCATTCAGACGACAAAGGATCTGCTTTAAAAGGTGGTTCATTGGATTGGGTAGGGCCTGGTGATTTGGTTAAACCCTTTGAAGAAGCGATGCTGAAACTTCAGATTAATGAAGTCAGTGAGCCTGTGCAGACGCAGTTTGGTTGGCATGTCATCCAGGTTTTAGGTCGCGAAAATAAGGATGATAGCAGTGAGTTCAAAAAGAACCTGATCAGGGAAGCCATACGCAAGCGAAAAATTGAAGAAGAAACAGAGCTTTGGGTGAGAAGGTTGCGGGATGAAGCTTTTGTTGAAATTCATCAGGATAGGCTTTGAAACAATACAGCGTCGGTTTGATTCTTGAACAAGGGGTGTGTAATGAGTGGCAATAACATAATTAATGCCATAGATATAAGTCTGGAGGTGAAAATTCCAGATCAGTCATGCATTAAAATGGTTCGCTATCGTCTGGATGTGGGCTGTAAACATCAGATTACTCTGGAAGAGCTAAAAAAAGTATTGATTGATGAGTCAGGTGTCGATAAGAACTGTATTAATATCAACATACAAGGTGATTACACGCTTGTTGAACTTCCAGATGAAATGCCCCAGGATATTTTCATGCATTTAAAATCGGTAGAAATAAAACAACACAAACTGGATATCAAACGGGTAAAAGCGAGAAACAAAAAACGTGGCAATAACTATCGCCGACGTTTAAAACAGAGGATCCCAGTGCTTGACAAGGAAGTGGGGCAGGGTTGATTAATAGCGTTTTTAATTTCCCAATTATGATATTGATCGAGAGAATAGCAGAGAATTTAGAAGGTAACTTTTTAAAAAAAATCAGGCTTGTAGTTTGAATCGGGTTTTTCTGGCGTTTAGTTACCATCTTGATTTAGAGCTAGCAATGCCTTTAAGTAGCTTTGCTACTTAAAATCGGTCATGGATGAATTATGTTTAGGTAACAAGCTATAGTTAATTTGTGCGCTTCAAGTTCACAATACAAATTCAATAGGCGTAACTTGAGTACGTCGATCCGAGTATCTGGATTCCAACTACATCATAGAGCGCGTTTTTAAGGCTACAAAAAGTGATCTGGCAGAGCAGCGCGATGCGATCTGCTATTGACTTTAGTGAGCTGGCAGCACGGTTAATAGATATAGGGTGTTTAGAATTGAATAACCAGTCAATTATGCCTTTTAATACCAATGAGCATTTCATTGGGGCAAAAAATCATATTAAATCATTTTAAATGCCTGCCAAGTTGTTGCTTGGTAAGGTAATTGTTGGTAATTATCAGGAAGCTGGAAAAACAAGAGCCATGGCTAATAGAAGAAGAGTAAAAAAGCAGTTACCGGATACGCCGGTTAAAGTGACCGTTGAGTCTTTGGCTCATGATGGTCGTGGTGTGGCACATGTTGATGGTAAAGTGATTTTTATCGATGAGGCGTTGCCAGGCGAAGAAGTAGAGTTTATTTATACCGAAAGCCGAAAGGATTACGCTGAAGGTAAAGTGGTCAAATTGTTTAGTCGATCTCCTGACCGGGTTGATGCGTTGTGCGCACATTATGGTGTATGTGGCGGTTGCAGCTTTCAGCATGTTGAATCTTCTGCACAAATAAGAATAAAGCAGGATTTATTAATCGATCAATTTAAACGTATCGGTAAAGTTGAAATACCTGAACTTTGGGAGCCCCTGGAAGGGCCGCACTGGGGTTATCGCAGTAAAGCGCGGATGGGTGTTAAATATGTCGAGAAAAAGAACCGGGTTTTAGTTGGGTTTAGAGAAAGGCGCCATCCTTATTTAGCTGAAATTGAAAGCTGCATCGTTATGAATCCTGTTGTGGGCACCAAGTTAATGGCCTTGTCCGAGATGATTGGTGGGCTGTCTATCAGAGATAAAATTCCACAGATAGAAGTGGCTATTGGTGATCAACAATGTGTGTTATCGATTCGGGTGCTTGAACCCCCGACCGCTGCCGATAAAGAGCGGATGCGCGAGTATTCTCATGAACATAATGTCTCTCTGTGTTTGCAATCTAAAGGCCCTGATACCATTGTGCCACTTGACGGAGAGCCTGAAGTCATTCCGACTTATGCATTGCCGGATCAGGGGTTGGAGTTTAAATTTAAACCGGCCATGTTTACCCAGGTTAATTATGAAATTAACAGGCAA
>CAIKYI010000191.1 GCA_903831545.1 uncultured Methylobacter sp.
GTTACATGCTGCAAACATTGCTGCATTCGATCATAAAATTGAAATGCAATAATTGAAGACTGAATTTTGTCTGTGGTTTCAGAGCAGCAGGCTAAAGCCTCATCCCTTATTTTGCATGAATCGAGCGTAAGCAAATGATCATTAATGGCATGCATATTCTCAACAATGGAGGTAAATGATTCTGTTAATGTATTAACTGATATATCAGCCTCATTCAGCATATCTTCAACCTGAATAGCCGACAAGATGAGCATCTTTGATGTTTCCCTTACTTGCGTCCAATCAAGATCAGGGTTGTACGAATTCGAATTAGACATGCATTATTACCAGTTAAGATCTGTACTCATGGCGTGGGAGACATGACATCTTCCAGGCTGGAGTAATCAATCATGTGATCATTAATAAAAATTGAAGAAATTATAACAAGTATAATGCCCGATAGTGTTATTTAAAATAATCTCCCAAAGTACGCCGCTGTACCGGCATTTAAAAATGCACCTAGGTTTTAACTTGGCGGACAATTACAATAGCAATACTTTGTAGAATTCTTTGTTGTTATATGTCCAAAAAATCGCTTCTCATTTTATTGATATTACTTGTGTTCGGGTTAATTGCTGCCGCCGTTTATTTTGTACCGACACCCTTACAAAATGCAGGACTTACGCCACCTGCGACCATTTTTAACCGATCAGACCCTTCAGCGGTAGTGAAACCCTGCTCGAATGAACACCCGGAATGGCGGGAAGCACAAATAATTGATGGGGTAAAAATTGCCGCAGCACCTTCTTGCGAACCTGATAATCCCTATGATATTGCCGTGTCCGTAAAAGGCACCAATAATGTATCAATGAAAACCTTGATGCAGACTCATATGGCACAGGACGCGCTGACCATGACCGATGATCTTGATGGCGACGGAGATCCGGACATTATCCGCATCAAGCTTGAAGTTGTAGAACTTAACGGCGCCAGTCCTGATGGTGATTTTCTGATTAACACCTTTGACATTGCCCCTGGCATTCAACCCGGACTTTGGGTCTATGCGCCAAAATCCAGCGGCATGGCACTCAAAAATTTTAACTCACTGGTCGCCAATCCGCTGTTGCGGGCGCCTTCCCCTGTCATTCGCGTTGAACAGGGCGATAAAGTGTATGTAACCCTGGAAAACACCCATTATTTGCCACATACCATCCATCTTCATGGTGTCGACCATTCATGGCTAACAGCCGCAGGTGACGATAACGACGGCATGGAAGAACATCCGGTCTTCCCCGGCAAAAGTCACACCTATGAAATCCAGCCTCGCCATGCCGGCTCAATGTATTATCATTGTCATGTGCAGACCGCCCAGCATTATATGATGGGCTTGAACGGGCTGTTTATTGTCGAAGAAAATCGACCGGACAACTGGGTCCAGACTTTCAATATTGGCGCTGGCCAGGTGCGACATCCTGCGCTTGCGGTACAAGAATCGTTCAGTCAGGAATACGATTTATATTATCAGTCCGTTGACAAAAAACTGGCCAAAATCATTCAGGACGCCAATGACCCCAGACTCATTGCTCACCGGATGAGCCGCGAATACAACATGACCGAGTCCTTTGAAAATTATTTCATGCTCAATGGACATTCCTTTCCTTACACTCTCAGGGACAGCCTGATTGTCGCCAATGACAACGAAGACATAAAACTGCATGTCGCCAATGCCCAGCGCTCTTTGGTTGCGCTTCATATCCATGGCCATAAGGCCACCATTACCGCTTATGATGGCGTCGACCAGCCCGAAGCCAATCAGATAACCCGCGATGTCTTCGATATCGCTCCGGCACAGCGGCTTGATCTGCGTTTGCAAACCCGAAATGATGGTTTACACAGTTACAGCCCGGGCTTGTGGATGTTTCATGACCATGTGCCAACAGGTACAACCACTGACGGTATGGAACCTGGCGGCAACATCGCCATATTGGCCTATAAGCCTTATCTTGATGAACAGGGTATGCCGAAAATGCATGACGCCTTGCTAGACCAGGTTTTTAATAAAGACTATTACGCAAAAAAACAGGCGGTTTGGGGACAAGGCGATTTTGCCCCGTTGTTGGGCGAGGCAGGTTTATTGGAACCCGATTACATTCACATTATTTTGTTTGGCCTGGCGGCCGGTTTAGGTATCGGGCTATTGGTTTTGATAGTGCTGATTTATAAACGGAAACAAAAATCATGAAAATATTTTTACTAACCCTGAGCCTGCTTGGATTGCCTTATCAAATAGCAAAAGCAGATGAACCTATGACCATGATGCAGCACGGTAGCATGATGATGGATGAAAAAGGCATGATCATGAATGCCAATAGCGACAATCTACCCAAAGACTGCCCGAAGATTTCCGGTGACGTTAATATTACCATTCATGCCGGACAGAAACATGCGTTTAAATTTCCCGGCAAAATGTTTGCTTTTGACAATCAGGAATGGAACGTTGCGCCCTGCTCCCGCGTCAATATCACTTTTATCAATGATGACCAGATTCGCCATCAATTAATGATCCATGGTTTACCGGGTTATCTTTATCCACAGGGCATGTTTCATCTGGAACTCTACGGCCAGGGCGAATTAAAGGCTTCCTTGATTGTGCCCAGTTCAAAAAAAACCTATCTGGTGCATTGTGAAATAGCCCAACACATGGAAAAAGGCATGAAGGCGCAATTAAAAGTCGATGGCGGCGATGGTGATTTACCCAGCATTCCGGGTGTCAGCAAACCAGTGAATGCCGATAGCTATCCGGTAGATTGGCGGCAGACAACCTGGGCATTATTGATCGTTTGTCTATTGGCTGGCTGCGTAATTCCCTTTTTCGTGATAAGAAACAAACTTTAAGAGCGAATTTATTACCTAACCAATAAATCCATTTCCATCTTATTTAGCAAAGCAATTATGAAAAAATTACTTTTAATGATTATGGCATTTACGATACTGGTTATCTGCCAAAATGTGTCTGCGCGAACTCAACCAACAAAAGCTCCGCCTAAAGACGCCTTAAAATGTGCTGCTTTTAGTCCCTATGTAGGTAATCTTAATCCCGATTATGGCGCGCATCCTTCCAAAGCACTGATTGATCAATTACTTGATAAATTAGTCAAAGAAACACCTTTTCGCTGCATCATGACTTATGGCGTGATGAATGGTTTGGAATATACCTTTGCCGCAGCCGAAGCCAGACATCTTAAAGTTATCGCCATCATCTGGCTTGATAATGACCTTGCCGTCAATTCGAAATCCATCTCCAGCGGTATTGAAGCAGCAAAAACCTTTCCCAAAACCATTATCAAATTAAGTTGCGGCTCCGAAGTCAGAACCAGACACAATTATGAGTTTGATGGCGAAATCACCCGTTGCATAGACGACTTGCACAAAGCCGGTGTCGTTCAACCGATCACCACTATAGATACCTGGTGGGAATGGTGTAACCGGGTTTCACCCTGCCATCAAACAAATTTTGGTTCACAAGTCGATTGGATAGGCATTAATGTTTTCCCTTGGTGGGAAAACAAGCATTCCGGCGTTTTTCCCTGTACGCCGGCCGAAAAAGCCGCTGATTTTCATATCGCGAGACTTGAAGACATACACCGGACTTATCCGGACAAACCGGTAACCCTGACTGAATTTGGTTGGCCCAACGGCCCGGAAGGCGGCACCGAAATCAATAAACTGACCCAACAACATTGCAGTATCGCTGGCCAGAAAAACCAGGAGCTCATCGTCAAGTCAACTTTTAAAAAACTGGCCAAAAAGGGCTGGGATGGCGTTGTTTTTGAGGCTTTTTCGGAAAGCTGGAAGCCCAGTAACGAAGGTAACTTCGGCCGTTTCTGGGGAATTTGCAAGGGAGAAGCCCCCTATTCCTGTATGCGTTTTTAAACACTTCAAATCATGAACTTGCCTTTAAGCTGATCAACTAAAGGTAAGCTATAAATAATAATCCCCAATAAGACTCACAGAAAAATGGAACACGGATTAGTCGGATAATCACGAATTTGAAAGTTTAAGACAGGCAATTTTTTAAAATCCGTGATTATCCCTATAATGAGTGTTATACGTGTTCCGTTCCTTCATATAATAAATGATTATCTAGCAAGCTTTCTTGGAAATTCTGTACAGGATTATCTCTTACGAGTTAATTAAGCCAATTAAAAGTCAACTTTTAATACCAGAATATAATATTTTTTTAAACGTTTGCTTTTGATTTTATTAAGTTAAATAAAATAAATAATCTGAGTATCAAAGTCGGCAAAATTATAAAATTAATAGTAATACCGTGCTATACAGATATATCAATTATTAGATTCCACCTAAGTTAATTTCTATTATATGTATAATATATCTTATATTTAGAACATATAAAGTTGGGCAATCAAAATAATCAACCAAGAAGGAAATTCTGACATGAATCTGGATACTGCTTTACAAAAACACGCAGAATGGAAAACAAAATTCCGCACCGCAATCGCACAAAAGGAGTCGCTGGACGCTGAAACAATTGCCAAAGACAATTGTTGTGAGTTTGGAAAATGGTTGTATGGAGAAAGTACAGCCACTTTTGGCAGCTTGGAAAGTCATAAAAATTGCATAGCCAAACATAAAATTTTTCATATTGAAGCGGGTAAAATTGCTTCCGCAATCAATTTGAAAAACTATACCGAAGCCGAGACGATGCTAGGTATAAATGAGCCATATTATAATGCGTCCAATGAAACCGGCGTTGCAATTATACGATTGAAAAAAGAAATCGGCTTCAACAGTGCTGAAAAACATGAAAACGTAAATACCCAATTTTTCGATTGGCGCGATGAACTGAGTGTAGGCAACCCTCTTATCGATAACGATCATAAAAAACTAATCAAGATGATCAATAACTTCCATAACGCAATGCAAGAAGGCAGAGGAATTGATGTCATCGATAAAGTATTCAACAATCTATCCATCTACACAAGTGAGCATTTCAAACGTGAAGAAGAGGAGATGTTACGCATCAACTATGCAAGGTATGAAGAACACCGAATGGAACATGAACAGTTGTTAAAGCAAGTTGAGGATTTACAGACTGAGTTAAATAAAGGCAAGATGATACTCACGACAAAAATGTCAACTTTCCTGAAAAGCTGGTGGTCTGTCCATATTTTGCAGACTGATAAATTACTGGCGGCGGCAATAAGCAAAGCCAAAGCGTAACGTTAAAAAGGATACAGCAACCATCATAAAAAATAATTGTTTAAAACATGGAAAATGGCTGTTAATAATATTTGCTTGTTTAACAACTGCCATATTACCGATCATACCTGTCTATGGCGCTGAAACAGTAAAGATAGGCATTCTCTCATTTCGCCCTAAACCGAAAACGCTTACGCAATGGCAACCCTTGGCGACTCTCTTGAAACAGGCGATACCGGATCGCGACTTTACAATAGAGGCACTCACCTTTAAAGAGATGGAAAACGCACTTGCCACCCAGAAACTGGATTTCGTACTGACCAATCCTGGGCATTATGTGTTGCTGACCAAACGTATCGGAATGTCAGCACCTCTAGCCACCCTGGCTACCTACTATGAAAATGGCCTGACTACCACGGTATTTGGTGGTGTCATTTTCAGTCGTGCCGATCAGGTTAATCTCAATACACTAAATGACATTAAGGGAAAGAACATTGCAATCACCAGCACTGACTCCATGGGCGGTTATCAGACCCAAGCGTATGAACTCAGTAGAATCGGAATTTATCTGCCACAAGATGCCACACTCATCGCTACCGGCATGCCCCACGATAACGTTGTTCAATCTGTTCTGACAGGTCATGCAGATGTCGGTTTCGTGCGTACAGGTGCGCTGGAAAGCATGGTAAATGAAGGTTTGCTTGACATAAAACAGATCAGGATTATCAATAAACGCCATTTACCAGCTTTCCCCTGGCAAATTTCTACTCAACTCTACCCGGAGTGGACGTTCGCCGCGCGGCCACATATTGATGAGAATCTTGCTCGGCGTGTTACCGCAGCAATTTTCATGCTGGAAGAAAACAGCACAGCTATACATTCAATGGGTATACATGGTTTTGTTGTGCCCTCTGATTACACGCCAGTCGCTGATCTGCTTAAGGAACTGCGTTTACCCCCCTTTGATGAGGTACCCCGATTTACTCTTAACGATATCTGGATACGGTATTTCCGGGAAATATTAGGAGCCTTGCTGGCCATAGGGTTGATCTTATTGCTGGGCATACATTTGCTGTTTACCAGACGAAAACTGCAAGCACATCATGGTGTCGTAGTTTTACAAAAACAACAACTCGAGGAAAGCGAAGCGCATTTAAACACCATTATTGCCAACGAACCGGAATGCATAAAAATACTGGATAAACAGGGACTATTGCTACAGATGAACCCCGCCGGTTTGGCGATGATTGAGGCTGACTCCTTGGCGCAGGTAGTTGGCCGTTCTTTACTTAATGTTATCTTGCCTGAATATCGGGTAGCCTTTACTGAGATGCACAGGCGCGTACTTGCAGGGGAAGCCATGCAAATGGAATTTGAAGTACTCGGATTTAAAGGCGGCCATCGTTGGCTGGAGACTCATTCAGTACCGATGTATAAAAAGAATGAGAGAGTTTTATTAGGTGTCACTCGCGATATTACCGACCGTAAAAAAGCTGAAAATGCATTGCGAGATTCGCATCAAAACATGCAATCTTTGCTCAACTCTATGTCAGAAGGCGCATACGGTGTCGACACGCTGGGTAATTGTACATTCGTGAATAAATCATTTTTGCAGATTCTTGGCTATGACGATCCCGACGAAATTATTGGCAAACCTATACATGAACTGATTCATTATTCACATATTGATGACAGTCACTATCCAATACCTAAATGTCAAATGTATGGTATTTTACAAAACCATCAGGAATGTCACGGTGTTGATAAGGTATTTTGGCGTAAAGACGGCACACCTGTTCCAGTCGAATACTGGGTTCAACCCATTGTTACAAATGGTGAAATGCCAGGAGCTGTGACAACTTTTATTGACATTACCGAACGCAAAAAAACTGATGACTATGCTAAATTTCGTAGTAGCACTCTTGAGCAGTTGACTACCAATAAACCCCTGCCAACTATTCTTGAAGCACTGGCTCTTGGTATCGAACAACTTAATCCAGCTATGTTATGCAGCATATTATTGCTGGACGGCGAAGGCAAGCATCTGGTTATGGGTATAGCGCCAAGTCTACCGGATTTTTATAATACAGCCATTAATGGCATAGAAATTGGTCTTGGTCTTGGCTCCTGTGGCACAGCGGCCTTTACCGGGCAGCGTGTCATTGTCGAGGACATCGTGACACACCCTTATTGGACATCCAATAAAGAACTCGCGACCAAAGCTGGATTAGGAGCCTGTTGGTCGCAACCTATCCTGTCCTCGCTTAATCAAGTACTGGGAACTTTTGCCATTTATCATCGTGAGGCAACCACACCCGGTGCATCGGATATCTACCTGATTGAAGAATCGGCCAGACTGGCCAGTCTGGCTATTGAACGCAAGCAA
>CAIKYI010000192.1 GCA_903831545.1 uncultured Methylobacter sp.
AGCAGCTGTTAAAATCACGCCGGCGCTGAGGTTCTGGTCGTCGATGGAAGCTGTAACCCCTGTCTGATCCTTACTAAGGTTAATTTGATCAGCCACTCCATGAAGATCTGACAAAAGATTTGCAGCCGCACCGGAACCATTAGCTGTAATCGATACACCGTTAACTGTGAATGTAACGGCAGTAGATGCAACAGATGCTACAGTAGTACCCTGAACGCTATTTGAATTGACTATTGCCGTGACACCGCTCTTATCAGAGACCTGATTGATGGCGGCAGCAACGGCAATGCCGCTGAAGTTTTGCAAGGTAGTTGAGGATCCATCGGCACCGGCCAATGCGGCGCCAACCGATACGCCGTTGATGATCATATCTCCAGATGCCATGGCAGTTGTGCGGGCGGTAGAAGTAGAACCTACTGTGGAGACTCCAGCACTTAAACCTGCGCCCAGCTGATCGGTACGAGCGCCACTAAGAGCAACAGTAATATTTTCACCTACATTGGCACCGGTTTGAAAAATTGAACTACCAAAAGAACCATCCAACAATTTCTTACCGTTAAAATTGGTACGGTCAGAAACCGATTGAATTTCGTCTTTAAGTTGTTGAACCTCGACCTGAATCGCCTTGCGATCCACGGCAGTATTGGTACCGTTAGCAGATTGCAGCGCCAACTCACGAATACGTTGCAGGTTGGTACCGATTGAACCCAGCGCGCCTTCCGCGGTTTGAGCCAAGGAAATGCCATCCCCCGCATTTCGCACGGCGACTGCCAGACCACGTGTTTGTGAGGTCATCCGGTCGGAAATAGCCAAACCGGCCGCATCGTCTTTGGCGCTATTAATGCGTAAACCTGAAGACAGACGCGCCATGGCTGTTTGTTGTTGTATTGCTGATTTGCTTAATTGCCTTTGTGTATTAAGGGCAAGCAAAGTGGTATTAATGATGGTTGACATGGTACATCTCCTAAAAAGGTTGGATTAACACTGCATCTCCGTAAGCTGAAGCGCCGTCGAATTTTGCTTTCATTTTGTTATCGGCGAACCTGCAGGGAACTTTAGAAAATAATGCAATATTTGTTTAAGTTGCCCAATGCCTGTTTGGAAAGTGGCGGCAAAGCAATAGCTGCCAGAGCACCATGAAAGGGCTACTCTAAAACCGTACCCGAGTTTCAAGATGCTTCAGCTAACACGTAACACCTGTGTAGCCTCGTCATTCCGGGAGGGATTGCCGGAATCCAGATACCATGGATGGTTTTAGTATTGCCACCCAAATTTGTGGAAAACCGCTTCCGGGTGTGATGCACTTTTCGGTTTTTTTAAGCATCTTGCTAAGCAGGAAGCTTTATCCGATTTTCTCAACCAGTTGTACCCGCTGGGTAACGCCACACACCAGCGTGTATGGAATGGTATCCGACCATAAAGCAATTTCTTCAACGGGCAAAGCTTCGCCCCACAAGGTCACAGCATTACCGGGCTTCGCATCAGTGATACCGCCCAGATCGACGGTAATCATGTCCATTGAAACCCGTCCAATCAGAGGAACTCGCTGTCCATTAACCAGCACCGGGGTTCCGACTTTTGCGTAGCGAGGATAACCGTCACCATAACCTATCGCAACCACGCCCAGTGTGGTTGGCTGTTTACAAATCCAGCGACCACCATAACCGACGCTATCGCCTGCTTGGATTGGTTTAACCGCAATCAACCGTGAATGTAGCTCCATAACGGGCTTTAGCCCAAGCTGCTGGCCGGTTGACTCCGGAAATGGCGAGATACCAAACAACATGACGCCGGGGCGCACCCAATCATTGATGGCTTGAGGCCAGGCCAGGATTGCGGCGGAATTTGCCAGACTGCGTTCGCCAACCAAACCAGAGACCGTGTCATTAAAAAGATTGATTTGCTGTAGAGTTTTAGCGTCATCAACTTCATCTGCGTTGGCGAAATGCGTCATCAGGTTGATTGGTTGCCTGATGATGGAACACTGCTTTAAGCGTTGATAAACTGCAGCAAACTCAACGGCTTTGAAACCTAGCCGGTTCATGCCTGTGTCGATTTTTAACCATATAGTACAGGCTTGCTGCTCTGATCTGGCTTCAAATATGTCAAGCTGTGCCAAAGAATGCACGACCGGTTCCAATTGATAAGTCAGCAGTTCGTGTAATTCTTCGACACAGGTAAAACCTTCCAAAATCGCAATTCTGTTGCTCATCCCCGCTTTGCGCAAGCGTATGCCTTCATCAACTCTGGCAACGGCAAAAGCGTCAACATTGCGCAGGGCTTCGGCAATACGTACCATGCCATGCCCATAACCATTGGCTTTAATGACGGCCATAATTTTGGCGTTTGGAGCACAACTGCGCACTTTGGACAAGTTATGCTGAACGGCTTCCAGGTTTAAAACGGCAACGGCGGCAGGGATCATTCATAATCTCCACCGGTATAGGTTCCGGCAAAGTTCTCAAAGCGGGTATATTGCCCCAAAAAGGTGAGCCTGACCGTTCCTAACGGCCCGTTACGCTGTTTGCCGATAATAACCTCAGCGATACCTTTATCCGGACTGTCTTCGTTATAGACTTCGTCCCGATACACAAACACAATCAAATCGGCATCTTGCTCGATAGCGCCCGATTCGCGCAAATCGGACATCATCGGTCGTTTATTGGGACGCTGTTCAAGATTCCGGTTAAGCTGCGATAAAGCAACAACAGGCACGTTCAATTCTTTGGCCAGTGCTTTTAAGCCTCTGGAAATATCAGAAATCTGCTGCACGCGGTTTTCACCACTGGAGGGTGATTGCATCAACTGCAAATAGTCCAAGACAATCAAACCCAACTGACCATGTTCACGCGCCAGGCGTCTGGCTCTTGAGCGCACTTCAGTCGGCGTTAGGGCTGGGGTGTCGTCGATAAATAATTTGGTTTCGGCCAGTAAATTAATCGCCGACGTCAAGCGCGGCCATTCGTCATCTTCAAGCTTGCCGGTTCTGATTTTATGCTGGTCGATACGACCCAAGGAAGACATCATTCTCATTGCAAGCGAATCACCGGGCATTTCCATACTGAATACAGCAACCGGCTTATCACCCTTAATGGCGATATTCTCGGCCATATTCATAGCGATGGTCGTTTTACCCATGGAGGGCCGGCCCGCTACAATGATTAAATCGGCTGGCTGCAGCCCTGAAGTTAATTCGTCAAAGTCTGTAAAACCGGTGGCAGCACCGGTAATGGAGCCTTCTTGTTCAAACAGGGCTTCAATTTTATCGACGGCGCGCGCCAGCAGCGATTTAATGGTTGCAAAGCCGCCCTGCCCCCGCTGCCTTTGTTCGGCAATTTTAAATACCTGACGTTCGGCATTTTCAAGCAGGTCAGCAGTTTCACGACCTTCGGTATTAAACGCAGAATCGGAAATCTCGGTGCCGACATGAATTAACTGACGCAATACGGAGCGATCCCTGACGATATTAGCGTAAGTAACAATATTGGCGGCGCTGGGCGTGTCTTTGGCAAGCATACCCAAATAAGACAGACCACCCGAGTTCTCCAACTCGCCTATCGCTTCCAGTGCTTCTGATATGGTAATAACATCAAAAGGAATCTGTTTTTCGGCGAGTTGTTCAATAGTTTTAAAAATCAGCCGGTGATCTCTACGATAAAAATCTACTTCCACCACCTTGTCAGAAACCGAATCCCAGGTTTGATTGTCCAGCATTAAGCCACCTAAAACCGACTGTTCGGCCTGGATGGAATTGGGCGGAACTTTTAAGGAGTCCAGCGAATAATCACGATCATACGAATAGTTGTCAGGCATTGCTCTCTCTTGGGGATTCAATTACATTTAGTTTCTATTGGAATGCTTGCTTTAGTTGTCCCTACCTCCCTGTGACAGGATTTAGACATCCTGACCGAAATATCGTAAGGCTTATCACTAAGATATTTTGCACTTAAAGAATTCCTAGCAAGTTTATGCTCCAGAAGAGCCTGGCTATGGTTTCTTCATTGAACTTTGCCCCTGGCCGATTAGGAAGCCATTAAATTAACATCGAGGCCTTCAGAAAGTGCAACATCGCATTTATCAACTCTGAATGCGTATTGCCAAGACAAGAACAGATGTTGCGAGGCACTCCGTTACGTAATTGTACAACCCGGCTATAGTTGCCACAACGCAAATTCAAAATAGCGTGTATTTAGAAAACTGATATTATGAACTATCAAATAAAGTTTGTTTGAACACTCATAATCCTCCCTTTGTGTAATTATCATTTATACCGTTATGAAAGTCCTGATCTACAACGAACTCAATCCAAAGATCATTCCTGGGTTCGCCAAGTTAAAACAATATCTGGAAGACGATGATTTTAATTCTGCTGAAGTCAAAAAAGTTGGCGACAATCTATACCGTGCGAGGCTCAACCAACGTGATCGGTTAATATTTTCGATTTACCGTCATCAGGAACAAAGCTATGCACTGATTTTGGAGTTCATCAAAAACCACGCTTATCAGGATTCACGTTTTTTGCGTCAGGTTGGCTCTATTGATGAAGATAAAATACCTGTCCTGCTAAAACCCGAGGACGACAATGAAAAAGCCTTGGTTTACCTCAATAACAGCCACAACTCCTTTAACCTGCTGGATAAAATTATCTCCTTTGATGACCACCAACAATCGATTTATGACTTGCAACCGCCATTGATTGTTATCGGTTCAGCCGGGAGCGGCAAGACGGCTTTGACCCTGGAGAAAATGAAACAAGCCCTGGGTGACGTGTTGTATGTAACCCAATCGGCTTATCTGGTAAAAAACTCACGCGACTTGTATTACGCCCACCATTACGAGAACCCTGAACAGCAGATCGATTTTTTATCCTTTCAGGAGTTTCTTGAGAGTATTCAGGTGCCGCCCGGCAAAGCGCTCAGTTTTCAGGTTTTCCAACAATGGTTTAGCCGTTATCGGCAGGGCCAATTGAAAGATGCGCACAAACTGTTTGAGGAGTTTCGTGGCGTCATCACTGGACCAGCAACTGATAAAAGCTGGCTAAGCCGCGAAGATTATCTGAATCTTGGCGTCAAGGAATCGATCTTTCTGGCGGAAGAACGCGAGCTTGTGTACGACGTTTTTGAAAAATACTTGAGCTTTTTACAAGAACAACAACTTTACGACAGTAATATCGTCAGTCACCAGTATCTAGCCTTAAGCAAGCCACGTTATGATTTTGTTATTGTCGATGAAGTTCAGGATTTAACCAATATCCAGCTGTATCTAATTATCAAGTCACTCCGTCAGGCACAGGATTTTATTTTGTGCGGCGATTCCAACCAGATTGTTCATCCCAATTTTTTTTCCTGGTCAAAAGTAAAAACCCTTTTTTACCGACAAGACGATTTACAAACTTCTGATGAATTGATCCGGATTCTCAACACTAATTATAGAAATTCTCCGCAAGTCACCGACATTGCCAATAAGATTTTAAAAATCAAAAATCAACGCTTCGGTTCTATAGATAAAGAAAGTCATTATTTAGTTGAAAGCAACGGCCACACGCAAGGCGAAGTGCTGTTTTTGCAGGACACTGCAGTCATTCGTCAGGAACTGGATAGCAAAACCAAAACGTCCACGCTGTTTGCGGTTATCGTTATGACGGTCGATCAAAAACCGGCTGCGCAGCAACATTTCGGCACGCCGTTAGTATTTACCATCCAGGAGGCGAAGGGCCTCGAATATGAAAACATCATCCTCTACAACTTTTTAAGTCAGGAAGAAGCTCGTTATCGGGAAATAAGTAAAGGTGTCAGTGCCGCTGATCTGGAACAGGACATCAAATATGCCAGAGCCAAGGATAAGACCGACAAATCTCTTGAAGTCTACAAATTCTATATCAATGCCTTGTATGTCGCGATCACCCGTGCCGTTAAAAACTTGTATTGGATTGAAAGCAATCCAAAGCAATCTCTACTGGATCTGCTCGGCTTGCGTGATGCCCAATCCAGCCTGCAACTTGCCAGCCAGAACTCCAGCTTCGACGCCTGGCGACAAGAAGCACATAAACTGGAACTACAAGGTAAGCAAGAACAGGCTGACAGGATACGCAGTGAAATTCTCAAACAAAAAACACCGGACTGGCAGGTCATTACTACAGAAACGCTGTCGGAGTTGAAGCTGAAAGCCCTGGACAACAACGATAAAAACGCAAAAATGGCCTTGTTTGAATACGGTTTGGTTTATGAAGATCGCGAAATCCTCAACAGCTTGATAAAAGTAGATTTCAAAGCAGCCAAGCATCTGGATAAAGGTTTACAATTATTACATCAAAAACATTACCTAGCCTACAGCTTTAAAAAAACTGATGCAGTACTTAAGCAAGTCGATCAATACGGCCCGGATTTTCGCAATATATTCAATCAAACTCCATTAATGGTCGCTGCCTGGATGGGCAATACCGAAGTTGTCAGAGAGCTGTTTGAGCTAGGTGCCGATACCGAAAAAATCGATGGCAACGGCCTAACGGCTTGTCAGATTGCCTTGGCACAAACAGCGCAAAGTGAAAACTACTCCAAAAAGAAGCTTGCAGATATTTACGAACAACTGGAACCAACCAGCATGAGTATTCAGATTGACGGCCGCCTGATCAAGCTTGACAAGCACAATATGGAGTTCTTAATACTCAATCTGATGATTGCAATATTTTATAGAGTACTGTCGAACACTATGGGCTTTTCAACACGAGATTTTATTGCAGCAGTAGAGCATATTCCTGATAGTATACTTTCAGAACGACGTAAAAAAAGGGCTTATATCTCAAGCATTTTATCCAAAAACGAAATGGACAAAACAGATAATAGCACCCGCAAGTTGTTTTATCGAGTGAAGCACGGGGCTTATATTTTTAATCCTAAATTAGCGCTAAAAATAGAAAATGAATGGATTAATATCTATGACTTGCTAAGTATTGATAAACTAGCCGTGCAATATCAGGAAAGGCAGGCATGGTGGCAGCATTACGATCTAAATTCGTATGCAGAAAATACCTTGGCCACTAGAAAGGAGCACTTAAAGATGCTGATTGCTAAACAAAGATAAGTACCTGAATTAAACCTTGAGATAGAAAACATTTAATCATGATTAATAAATAGAGCAGCCAATAGACAACTCAAATCAATTTCAGAGAGAAGCTTAATCGAATTTTCTGAATTTTTTATCTTAGCATTCAATCCATTAGTCATTACCAACTTTAATTAGACCAAGGAAACTATGATGCAAAAGACAATAGGCTACGCTGCACATCAACATAACTCGCCACTGGTACCATTTAATTTTGAACGACGCGATGTTACGGCTACCGATGTACAGATTGATATTTTATACTGCGGTGTATGTCACTCAGATATTCATCAAGTGCGCAATGAGTGGGGTAACTCGGTGTTTCCCATGGTACCCGGTCATGAAATTGTTGGTAAAGTGAGAAGCATAGGTAGCGACGTAACTAAATTTAAGATCGGCGACAGCGTCGGTGTGGGATGCATGGTCGATTCCTGCAGAGTGTGTACGGATTGTCAAGATAATCTGGAGCAATTTTGTAACAATGCCGATTTTACTTACAACAGCCCAGATAAGCATACCGGTGGTACAAACTATGGCGGTTATTCCAGACAAATAGTCGTCAATCAGGATTTTGTGCTGCATGTATCTGATAAACTAAATTTGGCAGCTGTAGCTCCCTTG
>CAIKYI010000193.1 GCA_903831545.1 uncultured Methylobacter sp.
AAAAACAGGTCGGCAAAATCGGCGGCGGTAAAAATAAACCGACCGGTATTATCGATGTCGCGATTATGCAAAGCCTAACCAAAAACCAAACGGTTGACGATGTGGTGGCTAATTATGGTCAAATCATTTTTGATGAATGCCACCATCTATCAGCAGTCAGCGTTGAAGCGGTTGCTAAAGCCTGCAAAGCAAAGTATGTACTGGGCTTGTCCGCAACCCTGACACGAAAAGATGGACATCATCCAATTGTGTTTATGCAGTGAGGCCCGGTTCGGCATCAGGTCAGCGCCAAACAACAGGCTTTGGCAAGGCCTTTTGACCACACTGTAACACAACGACAAACGGCGTTCATCATGCCTGAAAACACTAACACCGACAATCCATCGTCGATCCACGAGATTTATCAAGCACTAGTTGTTGATGAACAGCGCAATCAATTTATTCTCGAAGACATCAAGCAGGCCTTGGCTGAAGGACGCTCACCGATTGTGTTAACCGAAAGGAGAGAGCATGTGCTGCTCTTGGCCGAACAGATCAGCGCATTTGAAAAAAATTTGTTCGTTATGCAAGGTGGCATGTGTGTCCGACAACGCAAGCAATTACAAGACGGCCTACAAAGTATTCCTGACGATGAGTCACGCATTATTATTGCTACAGGACGCTATCTGGGCGAAGGGTTTGACGATGCCAGACTGGACACACTATTTTTGGTAATGCCTGTTTCCTGGAAGGGCATTTTGGCCCAATATGTTGGGCGCTTGCATCGATTACATCATGCAAAAACTGAAGTCAGGATTTACGACTATGTTGATGGCAACGTACCGATGTTAAGCAAGATGAGCGAGAAACGAAAAACAGGTTATAAAAGCTTAGGGTACACGATGATCAATTCACCGTTTTGAGTCTGTCTACGCGGCTTTATTAGAAGGTTATGAATAAATCAATTATCCTAAAAATGCATCTATATTGAATTTTGGAACAATTATACTTATAGTGTGCCCATACAATCTTCCTATGAGGAAAGGCCATGAAAACAGTGAATGTGAGCGGTTTGAAGAATAATCCCAGTGCAGCGTTGCGCATGGCGCATGACGACTTAGTGTTGGTAATGAATAGAAACGAACCGGACGCCTTAATGGTCGGGCTAAAATCATCCAAAATTATTGGCATGCCTGGTGTGCGTAAAGCCTTGGCAACCGCATTGTTCAAAGATGGTGACTTATCATTGGCTCGCTCTGCGAAGCTTGCTGACACGCCGCTGGCCGACTTTATCGCCCATGTATCGCGTTTGGGCATTCCTGTCATCAAGCTATCGGCTGAGGATGTACAACAGGATATGGACACCCTGGATCAATGGTTGAAAGAGGTTTAACACCGTATGGCACGCATTGTGGTTATTGACGCCAGTCCCTTAATCGGACTGGCGATGGTGAATGGCTTAAAATGGTTGCCTGACATTTTTGGGACGATTTTTCTGCCCGAGACCGTAAAAAATGAAGTGTTGCCAGGTAAGGCAGCGCGTGGTGAAGAGGCTATTGCTCAAGCCATCGACGCAGGCTGGATAAAGGTATGGCTTGAACCGATAGATCCGAAATTAGACATTGATCTGGACGCCGGTGAAACAGACTGTATTAATCTGGGTTTAAATCATGACGACGAGGTTTTGTTGATTATGGATGAGCGTGTCGGTCGTGCTGTAGCGAAGGAGAAAGGACTACGTGTGATCGGTACTGCGGCGATTATTGATCAGGCGAAAAAACAAGGGCTAATCGTATCGGCAAGGGCGGTTTTTGAGGTTTTGCATGCCTCTGATTTTCGTATTTCAGCAGCGGTTATCAATCAGGTATTGGTTGGCGTTAATGAATAGCCAATATCCGGGCTTCCAATCTTAATAATTCCGAACTGAAAACAGCCTGAGAATGCAGATGCATTTAAGGCATTACCCTTTCGGGCCACTAATCAGCACCTGTTAATAGCTGCTATAATCAGCCCATATTAAAATTAGCCAAAGGCGCAGCCATGCTTACTAAATTTTCTGAAGACATCATTCCGCTCAGTGATCTGAAAATCAATCCTGGCAGAATCATGAATCAAGTTAAAGCAACCCACAGTCCGGTGCTGCTTACCAGTCGTGGGCTTGGTGTTCCTGTGGTTCAAGACCTCGATGATTACGAAAAGAACCAGGAAGAACGTGCATTCATGAAAGCCGTTACCCAAGGGTTAATGGATGTCAATAATGGAGACG
>CAIKYI010000194.1 GCA_903831545.1 uncultured Methylobacter sp.
CATTGATATTAATCAAAACAACGGTTTCGGTACCCATACTATCAGTACCCACGAGCATAATGGCCATAATCCGGCAGAAAGCGACGGTTTCGCCGGTGCCTATTTCTATCCGGGCCAGTTCTATGACTATCGTTGGCCGATGACCCTGGCAGGTCATGACACTATCAATACGGGCGCGACCGACAAGCGGGCTGCTACTCCGTGTTCTGCGGGCGAGACCAGTGTGGGTGTATTCCCTTGTGTTTTCACCACTGACCCGGTCACCAAGATTACGAGTGGTACTGCCTATGTTCCCGGTGATTATCGCGAAGTGATGAGTACCCACTGGTTCCACGATCATATGCTCGATTACACCGCGCAAAACGTTTATAAAGGTAACGCGGCGGCGATGAACTACTACAGTGCCATCGATCGCGGTAACGAGGAAATTACTGACGGCGTCAATCTTAAGTTCCCCAGTGGTACTGCAAAGGAATGGGGTAACCGTGACTATGACCTTAATCTGGTGGTGGGTGACAAGGCCTTCGATGCCAGCGGTCAGTTGTATTTTAATCCGCTGTATACCGATGGCTTCCTTGGTGACGTGATGACGGTGAATTGGGTATACAAGCCCTTTGTAGACGTACGTGCACGCCGTTACCGGGTGCGTATTCTTAATGGTAGTGTGTCCCGCTACTTTAAGATTGCAGTGGCTTATGTTCATCCTACAACTAAAGTGGTTACGCAGGTTCCGTTGCACATGATTGCCAATGATGGCAACCTGCTTCAACATTCCGTGGCCTTTCCCAACACCGCTGCGGGCCAAGGGTTGCCGACTCAGTCTATCGCTGAGCGCGATGATATTATCATCGACTTTGCACCACTCTATGCTGCAGGCGTCAGAAAAGTATATCTGGTCAACCTGATGGAGCACGATACGGGTGCCGGTCCACGGGTGAGCCCGGTAGCTCTGGCTGATGCTTATAATGCCTTTACTAACGCAACCAAGACCGCTTATAACGGTAAGGACCTGGCGATTGGCAAGTTCATGGAATTCCGTTTGCGTCCAATGCCTGTCGGGCAAACCGATAAGAGTATGAATCCTGCCAACTACGTTGTAGGCAAGAGTGTTATGCAGCCGCTGCCGACCTTTACTCAAGCGGAGCTGAAAGCAGCCAAGCATCGTACCTTTATCTATGGCAAGAAACCGGATACGATTACCGATGGCGCGCCCTGGACGATTGAAACCGATGGCGTCGGCGGCGGTCTTACTGCCAAAATTGACCGTATTACAGCGGCACCTGTCAAGAATTCAGTCGAGATTTGGCATTTGGTGAATAACTCTGCCGGTTGGTCGCATCCTGCCCATATCCATTTTGAGGAAGGCCAGATCATCGCTCGCGACGGTAAGGCGCCACCAGCCTGGGAAGCCTTGGGTCGTAAGGATATGTACCGGATCGGGCCAGAGATAAACTCTTCCAAGCAAGTAGACGTAGCGATTCGCATACGTGATTACACCGGTACTTATGTTGAGCATTGTCACAATACCCAGCACGAAGATCACGCCATGCTGTTACGTTGGGATATTGAAACCGCTGATCATCTTAAGCCGGTCCGTACCCCTTATCCAGAGTGGAGTGGCGTTGAATACGATGATGTCCGTTATGGAACTACCTTTAAACATCAAACTGCGGATACAGGCAGCACTACCACCACACAAGCGAAGCAATTTATTTTGCCGGCCAAATTTGGCATAAAAGCAACGGATGTGCCGGTAACTTCTGCACCTGCGCCATAGGTATTTAAAGTTAATAAGTAGAGTCGAGAAAGTTGGGTTAACAGTTTTATCGTTAACCCAACCTTTTGAAGTAAATAAGTTAAGAGTATTAAAAAGGTCAGGTTGCCAAATAGTCGTCAGCCTGACCTTTTTAATGTTTACCCTGCAAGATTAGAGTAGTTGTCAGGCTTATTACAAGCTTGGTTATGTTCGCAGTTGATATAGGATGCTGCCGACGCAAGGAGGCGGAACGATTGCGAGTGATGCGCTTCACTTTGTTCAGCACAGCCTATGAGCTTTTATCAAATTATCTAAAGCTCGTCATATCCGCCGGGAAGCGGGTATCCAATGCCATGGATGGTAAGCTTATATATCCATAGCACTGGATTTTGGCAATCCATACCGGAATGACGATTTTGAATAATGTGACCATGTAATCTAACAAAGAAAAGTTAATGGAAAATATTAAACTTTTAAAACTTGGGTAGGTGTTGTTAAAACCAATATTTAACGCCCCCTAAATAGCTAAATGACAGGAAATTGAAAAGATGAAAACACAGGGCATCATTGCTTGTTTAAAAGGGTTGCTGGTCATAGGTGTCATGATGACCCTTGCAAGTAATAGCGTCTGCGCTGCCCCCAGGGGTTCTGCCTGGGGAGCTAACTATTTCCCGAATATTGAATTGGTCGATCAAGATGGCAACAAAGTTCGTTTTTACGATGATTTGCTCAAGGATAAGGTGTTTGCCGTTAATTTTATTTATACCCGCTGTATGGACAGTTGCCCTCTGGAAACTGCCGCTTTGCGCAAAGTTGAAAAGGCTTTGGGTGAGCTCATGGGGAAAGATGTGTTTTTTTACACGATCAGTATTGATGGTGATCGGGATAATCCTGCTGCACTGAAAGACTATGCGGCAAAATTTAATACCGGGCCGGGATGGAAGTTTTTAACCGGTAAGCCTGAAGATGTCACTATGTTGCGCCAAAAGCTGGGTATGTACCGGGAAGATGGCAAGGCTGAGCAGTCGCTTAGTGAGCATGGCATTAGTATTTTAATGGGCAATGAGAAAGCCGGGCAATGGATTAAACGTTCGCCCTTTGAAGAAACCCAGTCACTGGTTCGTGTTTTAAGCACACGATTACAATCCAAACATGTTTCCAAGTCGACTGTAGTAGTTGATTCTAGACCACCAGCCGAATCTAACGGTGAGAAAGTATTTCGCTCCAAGTGCGAGGCTTGTCATAGTGTGGGTAATGAAGATGGTATCGGGCCAGGACTTAAGGGTGTGGTTGCTTTAAGGGATCGCGCCTGGTTGAAGAAGTGGATTAAAGAACCAGATCAGCTGATTACCGGCAAAGATCCAATAGCGATTGATTTGTTTAAAAAATACAAGGAGCTTCCCATGCCTAATTTGAGGCTTCAAGACAGCGAAGTAGATGAGCTGATTACTTACCTTGAGCAGTATGACGGCAGTGACGATAAAACCAGTCCTGAAGTTCCTTAGAATGGATTGTTGTTTTACAGTTCGATATAAATGGCATGGGTATCTGCAAAGTTCGTCATCCCGGCATAGATTCGCGACAGGCTATACTGTTTGTCGACCTGCGGGTTAATGCAAAGCTGTTCCTGACAGATTTGTGCCGGGATGACGAGTTGTGTAGATTTCTATGCCTTGTAATAGTATTTTTTCACATCCCTGTAGTCTGGATTTGCTACCCGTTCTAACGGGGCCGACCAATTCTCGCTTTGCTCTCCCTGCCAATGACGCCGATATTTCTGATGTAGATACCCATGCATAAGCCGTTGGCTTTGCTGATTTTAAGATCTGCAGGGATTTTCACTTGGTAGATTTGCCCGAATAAATAATACCTGTTGCCGAACTCACCGTGTCTATTTCTGAACTCTCTGGATGTGTTCCTGGACGATCTGGGGGGAGTGCCTTCAGACCATAGTCAATAAGGTCTGCAGAGATTGTTGATTTCCCAGACTCCCTGGCTGTGCAGCTAGGGAGTCTGGCTGTATAGCCAGGTGACCTGGGCACATAGCCAGACGAACGGGATTGGTAGCCAGTCGTTCCGGGTGCTTGCCCAGCAACTCCGGCCAAGCCACAAAATTAATCAAGTAGCCCCCCAGCAGATCTGGTTACGTTCCTGTACCTGCTGTGCATTGCCCCATGCAATGAGTGGTTTTGCAAAAATTTACCGATAATTCTATAGAAGCGAACTTATTCGCCTTGAACGGTTAAATTTGTCCCTGCAAGCTTTTCAAATCAATATTTCCGAATTTATTTCATGTTTGTTACTTAATCGGACAGGCAACTGACACATTTGGCCGGATTCTGACAGAGTTCAGACTTAATCGACAGATCGCCGAACAGTGTGGCAGTCTGACCGGCATTAGTATTTAGTCCTGCTTGACCATCAAGATATTACTGTACCGCAAATATCCCATCAAAAAACACTAATGCCTGATGCATTGGAAAAGACTGCGTAAATCCTGTTGGCGTTGTTTCAAGTCAATATTTGCCTTGCTTAAAACATCAGTTGGTCGAAATAGGTGGCGGTTTTACTTATGTTAGATTGTCAATTGCAGAAATGACAGTAACTCATCGGCGCTGTATCAATTATGTAACACTTCTAAAGATTCCATTTTTGTTTGTAACCTAAAACGTTTATCAGGCTGTAGGCTAATGCTGACAAGGCTTGCGGGTCTGAATTTCAGGCGCAAAAAGACTGCCACCCCCGCTCATTAGAAAAAGGTGTGTAACAAAAAAGTTACAGTTGCACCTGCCGCTATTAGTGAGTTTCGGCATATTGTGTATCAAAAAAGTTACAGTCGCAGTCCATGAGCAGGCGTTGCTAATTGCTGTAAAGAATGATGGGTGGTGTTTTATAAGGTTTGTCTAGGCTGGCATGGGATTTGCTTTGTTCATATTGTGTGAAGTAGAAATGTTCAGATGAGTTGTTATGTCAGTTAGTTCCCTGATAACGACCAAAGGTTCAAAGCAAATAAAAAATAATTTAAAAAGCCGGATTTAGTGTTTAGCCGGATTGATAAATATATAAATGATAGCCACAAAGGCCGCTGCTTATAGCAAAAACCACCTGGTTGCTGTCTTAACAGAGAGGAATATAAAATGTTTAAAAAAATTATCCCGGTGACCAGCTTCAGTAAGCAAGAGAAGCTTGTTGAGCGCTATATGAAAGAGGTTAATGATATTCAGCAAGCCGGAGTCACTCGGAGGGAGCTGTTTAAAATGGGCTTGACAGCTGGCGTGGGTGGTTTGACTTCTATAGGTGGAGCGGCTTTTCTGCCTAATCTGGCAGAAGCTGCTACGCCAGGCATTATTAGTCCGCCTTGTAACAAGCCCTGGGCAGATCCATTGCCGATCCCTAAAGCGGCGGTGTCTGTAGGTAATTTTACTGGTCCGGAGCCTGATAGAGGTCAATGTCTGGAAACGCAGAATTTGTATAACCCCGGCAGTGGCACATTTGAGGATTTTATCGAGTCACGAACTGAAGAACACCAACGCTGGGATGAATTAGGTGGTTTGGCTGCCTGTACTCAATATGAATTGATGGCAAAAGAGATAGACTGGAATTTCTATTCCGCTGCCGAATATCCCAGCTTTAATTCAAAGGTTTGGACATACACGGATATGAATCCTGATAGCAATGGTGATCATGCTACGGGCGTGTTGCGTTTCAAAGCACAGTATGGCAAGCCTGTGTTAATGCGTATGTACAACTGCTTACCCAAAGACGGCAGAGATACCCAGGGTTTCGGTATCAATCAAATATCTCCTCACCTGCATAATGCGCATAATCCACCCGAATCCGATGGTGGCCCTATGCGTTTCTTTGATTCTGGTAATTGGTATGACTATTGGTATCCCAATGTCCGTGCTGGTTTTGCCAGTACCCATAAAAATGGTACGACCCATCCAAATGGTAAATGGTGTCCAGGGGATTGGCAAGAAACGCAAAGTACCCTGTGGTTTCATGACCACCGCTTCGATTTTACTGCCCAAAATGTTTATAAAGGCTTGGCTTCTTTTTACACGCTATTCAGTAAAGACATTAACCTCGATACCGATGATGAAACCACTGGCTTGAGATTGCCTAGCGGTGAATTTGATATACCAATGTTGTTTACCGACAAAGTGTTTGATCAGGACGGACAGATGTTTTATGACACCTTTAATATTGAAGGCATCATCGGCGATCAGCAAACGGTCAACTTTAAGATTAAACCCTTCCTGAGTGTTAAACGCCGTAAATATCGCTTTCGTTTTCTGGATGCAGGACCATCACGCTTTATTGAATTGTCGCTGACTAACGATACTACCAAGAAAGTGATTCCGTTCACCCGTATTGCCAACTGCGGTAATTTGTTACCCAAAGCGCAGATTGTGAACAGCATCCGTTTGGGTGTCGCTGAACGCGCTGACGTTATCGTTGATTTCAGTAGTTATGCGCCAGGTACAGTAATTTATCTGGAAAACCGTCTTGAACAACTCAACGGTAAAGGCCCTACGGGTAAGATTTTAGCCTCCAGCAGTAAAACGCAATTAGTCAAGATCATCGTTTCGGCTGAGTCCGTTGTCGATAACAGTGCGAAATTAAAGACACTACAAACTCAGGCGATGATACCCATGCCTAACCGTGCCGCCAATCCAGTCAAAAAGAAACGCAAATTCAGTTTCGATACCTCAAATGGCGCGTGGACGGTGAATGGTCAGTTCTTCAACCCCAGCGTTATCAGTGCCTATCCCGTTGAAGGTACGGCAGAAGAGTGGACACTGACTTCAGGGGGTGGCTGGGCGCATCCTGTCCATATTCATCATGAAGAATTTCAAATTACCAGCCGCAATGGTAAAGCACCCGCCATCGATGATTTATCCAGAAAGGATGTAACAAGAGTCGGTCAAGGCGCACAAGGCACATCAGGAACCAGCAGTATGACTTTCTATATGCAGTTCCGTGACTGGTACGGCGATTATCCGATGCACTGTCATAACGTAGTCCATGAAGATCACGGCATGATGATTCGATTTAAAATCGTACCACCCACCGACCCTAATGCTGGTAAGTAAAGAGGATATAGCCATGAACAAAAGAGAATTTATTAAAAAGATGTCAGGAGCTACCTTGGGACTTGCTGCATTAGCCGCGTTACCAGAGGTTTTTGCTAAGCCTCATCATGCTACGCCAAAAATAGCAGACCATACGTCGCGTAGCAAAAGGGATTTCCCGAATGTTCCTTTGCTAACCCATGAAGGCAAGGTCGTGCATTTTTATGACGATTTAATCAAGAACAAGACCGTCATGATTAATTTCATGTATGTCCGTTGTGGCGATATTTGTCCAGGCATGACCGCTAATCTGAGAAAGGTTCAAAATGAACTGGGCGACAGAATCGGTAAAGACATCTTTATGTATTCGATTTCCATAGAGCCAGAACGCGATACCCCAGAAATGCTTAAAGCCTACGCAGAACTGTTCCATGTCAAACCAGGCTGGACATTTTTGACTGGCAAAAAGAGCGATATTGAACTGCTACGCAAAAGCCTGGGATTTGCCAACTCCGATCCTGCGATTGATAAAGATAAAACTCAACACACGGGTGTCGTTAAATTCGGTATTGAATCGCTGGAAAGATGGGGAATGAGTCCTGCTCTAGGTGATCCTAAATATATTGCCGAATATTTGCGCTGGATGGAACCCAATGGCAATAGACCGAAATTATCAGAAATGATGGGGTAACTCATTAGTCCAATGCCGCTTAGGAACGCGCACGAAATAACTTCCACAACTAGCTCCCTCTCCCTACGGGAGAGGGTTGGGGTGAGGGGATATAAAATGCTCAAGTTATTTCGTGCACGTTCCTTAGTAGCCGTATTGGCGTTCGCAGTATTCAGGATGAAAAACGAGTTAGCTGCTCGACACGGTGGAAACGATAACATCGTTTCCCATTGTTGCATCAATTCGACTATCGGTGGTGCATCACACAAATTTTGGAGTTCATGACATGAACAAACTAAGAAAAACCACTGTTGCTGTCCTGCCAGTAGGTAAAGCGATAAATCAAACGTTCACCCTGTTATCAATGTCTTTGTTAGGCTGTCTATGGTCTGTATATTCGTATGCCGCGCCAATCACTGCACCCGTTTCGGGTGAGATTGAAAAAATTACCATTAATGACGTTAATGACCATTGGTCTGGTGGCGTGATTGTTGCGGGTGGGCAAAATATTATTGTACCCAAAAACATACTGATCGATTTACCCGCTAATCGAGTGACTTTGCAGCAACTGTTTACTGAAGCTACCGCTTCTTGCCTGGCGCAACATGAAACAGGTTTAGCCAAAGGCGATACCTGTAATGCTTCTGGTACAGGCGGTCTTGCTAACATTCAAACCACTCGCTTAGATAACGGTAATGTCATCGCTGGCGATATATTTATCGCAAAAGCCGCTGAGGTTGTGACTGGACAGATTACCTATATTGATTATAACCAGGGTTATTTTCGCATCAATGGCGTAGTCGGTGCTGACACGGGCGGTGCTATGGTTCGTCTCAATGATCCCGACAGCCGCCATACCGTACAATCTGGTTTAGGTTGTGCCACAGGTAGCTCCAACTGTAGCCCAGACCCTCGCTTTACATTGGATGGTGATAATTACACTAACGTGTTTTCTACAGGTTATCCGCTGTGTATTCCCAGTACAACAGTGCGTACTTTCGTTGATACCTTGAGTTTAGGGGTAACGACTTCTCGTGCCAATGCCGACGGTACAGGTGATGTACTGTGTCCTAGAACGAATCGACCTGGTCAACCCGTAGCCGATTCACGCCGTTTTGCACCTATTCTGCTAGGTGATAGCATCATGGCAGAAGGTAATTATGAAACCGTGGGTGGTGTGAGATTCTTATCCGCGCATTCTTCAGCGGTATCCAGTGCGCTTTCTACCAGTACAGCGGCAGGACAACCTGATTATTTGTTTCTCGATGAAGTAGAAATCGATGTCCCTGGTTTTCAAAACCAACGTGCGCGTACGCTGATTATTGGTTATGCGACGGTAGCACCCGCCGATATTATGATCTGGTCTATTCATTATGACCCTCAGACTAATTCACCCCATGAGTTTCCGTTAGCGACTTCAACAGGCTGTGATGTTGCTGGCGGTGCTGGCACTTGTACCGCTCAAGGCTTAGTGGGTGCTGGGGCTAATATTTTTAAAATTCGTCACGATGTGGATTTTCTGGTTGGTGCGAAACCTAAGGTTAATCCTTGTTCACACTTACAGGCTGATCCTCGCTTTGCCGCACTCAATCCTTGTCCAGCGGGCGGCACAACGGCTGAACGGTTCGCTATTTTGAGTCCGATTCCACATGAAATTCAAGCCAGAACAGGACGTAAGTTTGCCAGTATGCAGACAGGTGGTACACCATTATTGACTGTCGATATTAATGGTAAAGAAGCCACTAATGGTCAATATTTATTTCCTTTCGGTATGGGTTTAGGGGGTATTTCCACACCTGAAATGAATGAAATTAACCTTGATGCAATGGCAACACCTTTATCTTTTACAGGTATACCCTGGAATCTTGATCGCCGTTTAAGTCCTGGCGGCTGTCTTGATAACAACAATGATGGTATCGGTGAATGTGAGTCTACTCCTCAACCACTCACGCCGTTCCCATTCGAAGGGGCTGCAA
>CAIKYI010000195.1 GCA_903831545.1 uncultured Methylobacter sp.
AAGCCGGTATAACTGGGCAATACTCCTAACTGGCTAGATAGGGTGGCTTTGATCCGGCTCTTACTGTTGATGGCCTGAACCAGCTCTTCTGCCACCTCAAAGCGAAGCGCATCGGAAATAATGACAAATACCCGTTTAGTCCCTTTGTCTGACAATGGAACAACGCGCTTATCAAAAAAGTGTTGCTGGTTATTAATGCCGGGTATACGCCAGGATGACAGCAAGCCGGTCTCGCCTTCCAAAATCTTGCCCCAAGCCGAACTTAACTGCGGGATAAACCAGCCTGAGTAAGCCGCTTCAATACGCTGTTTTAATTCATGCAAAACCGCCCAACCCATAGGTTCGACATACTCGGTTGCCCGGTTAAAATGCCGATACAGTTGGTCAAAACGAAATAACTCATCCCGATAGCACGCGTAACCCGCTTCACTGGAAGCAAAGCTAAAGCCCTCTTTATACTTATCCTTTAACATTAAAAAGTGGATAGCCGCTTCCAAGGCATCGTAACTGGCAGCTAAAGCCCGATTAACATCGTTAACATTTGCCAGAATCTGGTTTGCCCAATGACCATCTCGACGCCGCGCAATCAGGGCAAGCACTGAATCCATGGCGGCTCCGGCACTCCCCAGAATCCGGTCTTTCAAATCACTGATAATATTGCGTTCAACTTCCTCAAACGTCATCACCTCAGCCAGGTCATCGGCAGACAATCCGGCCAACAGTTGACTAAGCTCCAAGTCACGGCCTATCACCCCCGTAATCAGGTTATAGCTGGTATACTGCGCCAAATCAGAACGCCATCGTGAAGCAAACACTGATGCATTGGCGGCAAGGTTACGCTCAGGCAGCACAAAATGTTTTAGTGATTCAACCGGCTCACTTAGCAAGGAACGAGCAAAATCAGTCACCAGAATACGGAACAACAAGTCGCGTAAACTCGGTTCAGCCTCGGCGTAACCCAGATGGATTTTTGCCAGTTGCCAAAAGGCATCCTCCAGGTCATTGGCGATAATGTCCTGCCATATTTTTGGCTGGTCATTGAGATTAACCTCACCCTCGCTAACCAGGGCGGTAAACAGGCGTTGCAGAATAGAAAAAAATTCAGGCTGGTCGGCACGGGTTAAAACCGCCAACATTTTTCGGTCTAGGTCGTCTGCACTATCAGTGGCAACCACTAACCGTTTTAAGCGTTCGACTCGATCTTTGGCACGTAAAAACTTGGCTCGTTCTTTTAAATGCCCGCGTAAGGTTTGTGAAACCAGCCCCAAATCATCCAGCAAGATAGAGGTTGAGTCCGCTTTAAATGATTTACTGCGCAAGCGAATATCCAATAACCAATCAAGGTTAGGATCTGGTTCTGGCTGTGTGCTATAAAACAAAAAATGCTGATCTGGTTGCCGTTCAATATCGATCTTGATTTGTAGCGCGGGCGTTTCATCCAAACGGACGATATGGACGTTATCCAAAACCAGATTATCCACAGTGGCTAAAAACTCACTTTCAGTATCATGCCAAAACACAATGGCATGAGAGGTAAACAAGTCCTTTAACGACTCGGTGATGCGTTGGAGACTCAAATGTTTACCTTCCGTTTAAAAAATTCGCTGGATTAACCGACAGTACATTTTTTTACAATGCTGGGCGTGCGGGTATAACTACACGTAAATAATCATCCGTAAGATCAAAAGCTGCATCTTTTCCTGCAAAATCACGCGTTAAAGGAACGATCTTTCTACGCACGCCCATGCCACGGGAATCAACATAACCATAATCACGCATGATTTCAACAATGATGGAATTTCGAGCAGATCGCTGTCCTGCAAGCATTTTCTCGACGGTCATAGAGTTTTGCAGAGTACCTGGACTAATGACTTCCAGTCGATTGGAATAATTGATAACTTCAACCTCGCTTGAGCGAGTCCAATCGCGATGTACAAATGCGTTTAAGATAGCTTCGCGGACAGCATCAAGGGGATAGCGATAAACTGAGTCACGCCGTAAGCCTTCATTAATTACAGAACCTTCCTCTGAGATGAAAGGCCGCATTCGATCAGCCAAGCGTTCAACCAATCCATCCTCGATGATTGTTCGTCCTTCACCTGACCTTACTTCCCTTAAGGCTATCATAGGACCATCTAATACCGTATCGTCCTCGGATTGGTACTCCTTCTCATCACCTGCAAACGACATCCAGCGAACACCT
>CAIKYI010000196.1 GCA_903831545.1 uncultured Methylobacter sp.
ACCGAAGAGCAGCGTAATCCCAATACTGGCCGAGCTATGTAGCGTGTGCTCTTTAAACTGGTAGGACTGCTTGATCACTGTCAGAACTTTTTCACCGACGTCCTGGGCTTGCACGGCGGCTTTATCTACATCGCTGTTCAGGTCTTCCAGCAGAATCACAAACTCGTCGCCGCCCAGTCGCGCCAGAGTATCGCCTTGCCGTAAGCAGGCTTTCAGGCGTTGCGCTACTTCAACCAGCAACTGATCACCGACCCCGTGACCTTTGGTATCATTGATAGTCTTGAAGTTATCAAGATCAATCATCAGAATTGCCGCATAGAGGCGATTACGGGCACTTGAAGATAATGCCAGTGCCAGGCGGTCGCTAAGTAATCTCCGATTGGGCAGATCGGTCAGAGGATCATAGAAGGCTAGGCGATAAATGGCGACCTGGGCATCCTTATGTTCGCTCAGGTCGGTAAAGGCGCCGACGTAATTGGTGATGTTTCCAGCCGGGTCAGACACGCCGGTGATGGTTAGCCATTTGGGATAGATTTCGCCGTTTTTGCGCCTATCCCACACCTCGCCCTCCCAGTATTTTTCCGGTATCAATTTCGCCCACATGGCTTTATAAAAAGCGGGGTCATGACGACCGGATTTCAGTATGGCAGGCGTTTTACCGATGACTTCCAGGGGGCTGTAGCCGGTAAGCTGGGTAAAAGCCCGATTGACACGCAAGATACGATTATTGGCATCGGTGATCATGATGCCTTCGTGGGTTTCAAGGGTAATTGCGGCAATGCGCTGGTCATGCTCGGACAAGCGGCGCTCGGTGATGTTGCGAGCGATCACGACCAGTCCCTTACGTGATCCGTTATCCTTGAATAGCGGCGCTTTACGTACCTCTAAGTGATGAGTATTTCCAGAGTCATCATTGAACAGCCGATCGACAACCAACAACTTGCCAGTATTCCAGGCGTCTTCGTCATCTACGAAGCATTGTTTGTGCAGCGACAATAGCTCTGGACAGAGAGCGGCGAGCTCCAGATTGGTTTTGCCTTGCCAGGCTATATCCTCAAGTTTAAAAAGTTGCTTGGCTAACTTATTGGCGATCAGCAAGTGCCCCTCGACATCCTTAAAAATAATGGCGTCAGGAATTGTCTCTATTAACGTGGTGAGTTGTTTGTTGAGTAAGCGGAGACTATTCTCACTGTCTTGTAGCGCAGCTTGTGACTCTATTCTTTGGTTGATTTCAGTATTCAGTTCGGCCGTAGTGGGCAAGCGCAAGGCTTTTGGCATCAAGCGAACCAGATAAATTGCCGTAATGATGGAGATGGCTGCGGTAATGGCTTTAAGAAGGGCATCAAGCCAGTATAAGGGTTGCCATAGCGGCAGGATAGAAAACAGGTGGGTAGTGCCACAGGCCAGGATGAACGCAGCAAACATCAGGTAAATCCTGCGAAATTGCATATCTTTTCGGCGGTAGACAAAATAAGCGAGCGTACACGGAATCGAATAATACGCTAGCGCAATCAGCGCATCAGAAACGACATAGGACCAAAGTAGGCTTGGCGTCCATTTGATACAAAAGCCATGCGGCATCCAGCCATTGCCGACAGTGAACTCAAGGAGGAGTTGGTTGAGCATAATGGTTGTTTTAAAGCAGTTAAGAACGGGTGTGTTTTATTGCTTTAGTTAACGTTATTTCGGGGGGGGCACAAAACAAGAGGAGAAATGTTTAGCGGTAGATTGATTATCTTATGTTTGAACACGTTCGTTTCCTGTCTGTTCGGCAACTTTGCCTATTTCCGTTGATGACCTAAATCATTACGGGCAGCTTAACGAGACGAGTTCAGGGTCTCAATGGTTGGATGCTGGAGTAAGCCAACATCAACGATTGTGGTTATAACCTTACGTTAGCCTAAAAGCAATATATTATTTAATCCCCCAGATCTAGTGTTATCTGTGCACTGATAACCTTTATCGCCAGGTCACCCAATTTACAGCGCTGATTACGTGCGGTATTGCGTAACAGTTCAAGGGCTTCTTTGCGGCCCAACTTGTAATGCACCATGGTGATGCCAATCGCAATATTAATTTCACGATCACTATCGAGG
>CAIKYI010000197.1 GCA_903831545.1 uncultured Methylobacter sp.
CCATATGAAAAAACATGTATCAATAAGACAAGAACTTGCCAGGAGAATAGTATGACAGATCTACACGCTAAACCAATTATTAAAGATAAGTTTTGGATTGTTGAAAAAGACGGCGAAAAATTTGCTACCCTTCGCAAGAACGAAGACAATCGATTTGTTATGAGTAATGAAACTGGTATTCAGATATATGAAACAAAAGAAAAATTAACAAAAGAATTTGGCAAAGATTTTTTCATTGTTAAGATTGTTAAAGAAGCAGATAATTCTGAACCAAACGAAGTTCATGGATATGCAACCAGTACCTCCCCACACAACGCAATGTTCGACATTAAAAAGAAATTGCCACTGTTCACAAAAAGCAGTGATTCAAAAAGTTTATACTGTGCAGGATACTATTGTATTAAATTTGACAAAGGATGGGTAAAGAGTTTTTGTCCTAAGAAAATTACCCTTGAACGGTATCCATATAAAGGGCCATTTAAAACAGACCTCGAAATGAAACAGGTATTGTCAAATGTCTCAAAATAGTCTACCTACTAATCTACCAACTGTAGAAAAACTCATACAACGAGTAAATGCCGCAGAAAAGTCACAACAAAAAGATATTCGCATATCAATACAAGAAGCACGTGACTTGACTGGTGAATTGGCAGTTATAACATCTAAATTAGGCCGCACCGTACAGGAAATACATGCTATGCTGGCTGAAATTCGCGAATCTACTACTAATATCGACGTTAAGTTCGACGGCGGCACGTTCTAACCGGGATAAATATATACGTGGTTAATTAGGAACACGTATAATGAGTAGACCCAAACCTAAAATATTGTTAGAGTATGCTAACAAGGAAAACTTCAAAATTGAACAGATCCTTGATAGCGAAGCCATCTGGGCAGTATTTTATAAAGGACAACCGTTTAATCTAAAAAGTGGTAGCCTGGTTGCCAGCTATCCTGGACCAAAATATAAAAAGGTTTCATTTTCAAATCCGGGACATGCAATCAATCTTGCTAAGAAACTTAATAGATTATTTAAAACCAAAGATTTCGAAGTTATGAAACTCACTCAAGGTGAGAAGGTAGATTAGATGGACCTCAAGGATACCTATACTAAGGTATTCCTCCAAGCAGCAGATCAAGATGCTGACCAGAATACCCTAAAACAATATCGAAGCACATGGTGGTGGAATGTTCGCGGCAAAGACACCGGCGGACTTAGATTGACAGAACCCGCCTTGCAGTTTGTTACAGACGATGCTAAAATAAAAACATACAAAATAGATTTCCCTAAAGATTTTGCTATTACTGCCCAAATATTGTTGTGGCTTGATAACAATATCGATGGTCCGTACTATATCACTAAAAAGTCCATTGTCGTGTTAAAAGAAAAAGCAGCATTTCAACTTTACCTGTTTGCAGGTGATATTAAAAAGATGGGCTATAACAAGGCTCTTGCCAGAAAATTTAGCCAAGATTCCACCGAAGAATAATATACCCATATAAATATTTTTACTATGTTTGATCTAAACCCTATTGATGTGTTAAAACAACGTGAAGTTAAAACATTGCCCCCACACTTTTCTAAAACCCGTATAGCGGACATGGAATTGTTTGATGGTGATATTTTAAATTGGATCAAGAATAAACTAAAAGGTAGATTTTGTTTATTAAGAACACCATTAATAGATCAAGAAGGAAGGCTCAAATCAACCACAATTGTGGCCTTTGAAGAACAAAAAGAGCTAACATACTTTATGTTGGCCTGTCCACATTTAAGGAGAAACTAAATGACAGAAGAAGTTCAAAACCAAGAAGCAGCAGCTCCAGCAGCAGCACCGCAAGAAGCAGCAGCAGCTCCAGCAGCACCTGATCTTAATATCAGTGATCTCGTTGCTCTTAAAAGCATCGTTGAAGTAGCATCGCAGAGAGGAGCGTTTAAAGCAGCAGAACTCGAAGCAGTAGGTAAAACGTTTAACAAATTAAATACCTTCCTCGAGTCTGTGGCTAAAAAGGAGGCTTAAAATGAAGTCATACAACCACGTAGGGCGAATCAAGAAAACCAATGCTAAGGTATTAGTAGCATTTAGAACACTACCAGGTGAATCTAATTTTGCATTAGTAGTTCCAGTTCCAGCACTTAGTGACTCATATCATGATTCATTGATGAGTGCTGTTGAGTCTCTTGAGGCTCAGGCAGCATTTGAAGCCGACATATTATCGCCCGGCCATGTCCCTCGACCTGTCCA
>CAIKYI010000198.1 GCA_903831545.1 uncultured Methylobacter sp.
GACTATATCCAAATCTGCAAGTTGTTGCAGGCTCAGTTGGGGATCAATCACACACGACTTAATCAAGACTAGCTCGCTTGCCGAAATTTTATTGGCCAGCCAGGCAGACAAACTATCGGAAGTTATATTCCAGCTTGCCACTATGCCAGCACTATCCAGTTCAGCAATGTTCGGTGACCAGATAACAATCTTTTTAAAGCCTGATAAGTCTTGAAACTCGTCAATAGTATTGGCTATGGCAAAATCAGTTTTAAGACTCTTAATCATTAAAGCCATCTGCTGCATGGCTAAAATTGCCATATGATGAGCGGTTTTATCATCAAAGTGCCAGTGTTGCTGGGCCTCTCTGACCTGTTCGGCAAAAGCCCCACCGCCAGGAACAATGATCAAAGAGCCACCATGATAGGTTTTCTCCAAAACATTAAGACAATTAAGCAGATCATCAGAACGTGACAGGCTACCGCCCAGCTTTACAACAATCATGGTCGCGTAAATTGCTGCAATAAATCGAGCATAGCCGCTGCCTTGTCAAAGCTTTCCTGATACTCCTCTTCAACTATCGAATCATTGACGATACCGCCGCCCGCCCAAAATCGAATGGTACTATCTGAGTGCACCAACGTTCTTATGGCAATATTGGTATCCATATTACCGTTGAAACCAATATAGCCAATTGCTCCACAATACACACCCCTACGATTGGGTTCCAGTTCTTCGATAACCTCCATCGCTCTAATCTTCGGTGCACCGGTAATAGAGCCGCCAGGGAAACAGCTCTTCAATAAATCCAGGGCACGGTTATTTTCCTCAAGCCTGCCGGTTACCGTGCTAACGAGATGATGCACAGTTGCATAACTTTCTACATCAAATAACTTTGGCACTTTGACTGAGCCGTTTTGACAAGTTTTACCAATGTCATTGCGGAGCAAATCGACAATCATAAGATTCTCAGCCCGGTCTTTATTGCTGGCGGCCAAATTTTGAATTTGTTGTTGATCTTCCGCATAATTTTGCTTTCTTGGCCGCGTACCTTTGATGGGCTTGGTTTCGACAACTCCTTTAGTCAACTTTAAAAACCGTTCCGGTGAGGAACTTAAAATCTGCACTTCAGGCAAGTTAAGATAGCAACTAAAAGGCGCTGCATTTAATTTACGCAAGGTTTGATAAGCCACCCAGGGATCGCCTTCGCAAGCAGCCACAAACCGCTGGGCAAGATTTACCTGATAACAATCGCCCTCTTTAAGGTAATGTTTGATGCGGTTAAAGGCATGAACATAGGTTTCCTTGTTCATATTTGATTCAACGTCACTGAGAACATTGAAAGTATGCTCTTCCCGTACTAACTGTATTTGAGTAAACCGCTTAATCAAGGCTTGCCACTTTTCCTGATTGCACTGCCCGATCAAATAAGATTTTTTCAGCATGTGATCAACGATAACGGCCCACGGATAAATCCCCACCGCCATTTCAGCAATATGTTCAGCATCTTGGGCATTTGCTGGCAAGTCTTCGAGGCGACGCGCCAAATCATAAGAAAAATAACCAATGGCACCTCCATTGAAAGGTAAATCGTTACTTGACTGAAAATCTGGAAACATGGAAACCTGCTGTTTAACCAAATCAAACGGATTTTCTGTTGACCGTGTGCTGACGCCATTGCAAGTAATCTCTGTTATCTCACCATGCGTAACCAAAGTACACAAAGGTTCAGCCGCAATAATATCGTAGCGTCCCTGAGTGCTGTGCGGAAAACCGCTATCCAGAAAGACCGCCCAAGGATGAGCCGCGCAAACTGAAAAAAGTTTCGAACTATCGGAAAAATAGGGTAGTGGAGCGATAAGTTGGGTCTGTGACGGCATTTGTATGGAGGGTTGATACTGCGTTTGGTTTTATCAATGTAAAAAATCAGTTATAAACTAAAAATCACCACCAAAAATAAAACTTGTTTCGCCTGGTGATAAAAAACTCAATGTTTGAGTACTAAAATTTCACACTAAACCTGCTTTGCTTCTGAGTGCTATTTATGGCGATGTGGGCTCTATTTACCCATAAACTGCCCAAAGGCACGGCTACCTGAACCGGTTTTAATGGTTGATATTACTTTCAAGGTTTTGGCGTCGATTACCGAAACATTGTTATCAAACCAGTTAGCCACATAGACATGCCGGTCATCAACATGCGTACTTATGCCTTCAGGTTTATCACCGACCGGAATCAGGGCAATTTCCTTTAACGTTTGAGTATCTATAACTGAAACCGAGCCATCCTCCTGATTAGTCACCAACAACAGACTGTCATTAAGTGCCAATGCTGTTGCATAAGGCAAGGTATTGACTTTGACTGTTGCGATGGTAAGCATGGTCGCAGTTTCCAGAATGGTAACATCGTCACTTTTGACATTGGCGACATAAATACGTTCACCTCGGGCATCAATGGTGAGACCAAAAGGATGTGTTCCTACCGGTACAGTTTTCTTAACCGTCAGCTTGGCCAAATCGATCCGCGAGACTGAATTACTCATCCGGTTTGCAACATATAACCAGCGATTGTCAGGACTCACAACCAGACCGGACGGGGATTCCCCAACCGCTATGGTTTTAAGTAACTGTAGATTGTTGGCATCAATAACCGAAACCGTATTTTTATACCAGTCGGCAACATAAATCCGTTTGCCATCCGAACCGACTGCAATACCTAACGCGCCATTACTGATGCCAACCTTGGCGATAACCTCGCGTTTTTTGATATCAACAACCGCAAATCCGTTTGCTTCGGGTGTACTGACATAAAGTTTGCTTCCGTCGGGCGCAACTGCAATCCCGGCGGGTTTACCGGGAACGGCAATGGTATCGACTACCTTGCCCTGTGCGGTATCAATAACTGAAACGCTATCACCCAATTGATTGGTGATATAGGCAAAAGGCTGGGCTACAGACGCTGCCGACAAAAAAACGCCAGCGATGCAAAGCGTTACTGCCAACAGGTTAGACTGCTTTTTGCAACCCAACCTGTTAGCGTCTTCAATCATCGGGTAAAACTGCATCAACCAGCCTTACTTTTCAGCCAACGATTTGAGGTTTTGTAAACCAGCTTTCAAAATTGCAGTAACTGCAGAGTTGGCGGCTTCTTCATTCATTTCTTCCGGTGGATTATTGTTCATATAAGCGCGGTAGTAGCCGGCTTTCCAGGAAACAACAGTGCTGCCACCTTGCTCGGTTAAATCAATGCTGGCAGCATAGTTATCTACCGGCAAAACAGGAACTTTTTCTTCAACACCGGCATGAGTGATCGTTTTAGCAGTACTCATTTCAGTGATTTTGTAAGCGTAAGACATCGCTTTATCGTCATGTTTTTTTAATTCTTCGGTTATCGTGCCACCATCTTTTAAAGTCAAAACACGGATCGCGCCTTTGGTATTACCGCCCTCAACTTTGGTACTCTTAATGCCGGGCAACCAGGACATATCACCATAGTCTTTAATAATCGCCCAGACTTTTTCTGCAGGTGCGTTGATGGTGATGTCCTCTTCAACTTTTTGACGCACAGGACCATGAGCGCTGACTAATGAGGTAAAAAAGAACAGTACCACTGAAACAACTAAAATCATTTTCTTCATATTTACTTACCTTTAAGGGAACATAAAAAACTAAAACGCCCATTATATGACAACAAGCGACTGCAAGCATCAGCTTAGCTGATTAAAATACAATAACAGGTAAAGGATAGAGCTTGCATATCAGGCTGTGATAAGAAGCAACGTCGCAATTTGCTAATTCCTGTAGCAGCGAATTGATAAACTTTGGGCATTTCCAGGTGTAATCAGTATCATCCATACTCCACTTTTATAACTTCCAGGTGTTATTTATTTTCAATAATAGCCAGTCGATCAGACTCAATCCCAAGCAGCAACTGCCCTTTTAACAGCCCTACCAATTCCCTGCCTGCCATTTTAAAACGCCAGCCATGTAACAGAGGGCACTCGTCATCATCATTAAACAACAGTACTTCCAGATCTTTACGTGTCGCAAGAATCATTGGATTTAAAGAGTTTTCTTCGGCCCGTATTCTGACCAGCGCCGTTAAAATATCCAAAATCGCTTCCTGTTGCTGGGTTTTCTTTGCGGGCCTTCCGTTTTCATGCAAAGGTATCGGTAATCGATTTTTGGCCAAGGTAATTAATTGGCACAACTCAGTACCATGTCGATTAACGGCCCGCTCGTTTATCCCACGAATATTGGCTAATTCGCCGACTGTTTCAGGTTGCAGCTTGGCCATATCAAAAATAAGTTCATCGCGCAATAGCCAGCTTTTAGGACGATCTTCAGCTTGAGCAAGTTTTTCCCGCCAGCCGGCCAACGCTTGGACAATGGATAATTGTTTACCGGTCAGTTTGTTTTTTCCTTTAATTTTTAACCAGGCTTTTTCAGGTTTTACTTGATAAAGATCCGGATTTGACAGATCCGCAAAATCACGCTCCAACCAATCGGTTCGCCCCAGGTCGGCTAATTGCTGCACCATCATTTGGTAGATTTTGCACAAATAAATGACATCATCGGCAGCATATTGAATTTCATCGTCATTTAAAGGACGCTTGCTCCAGTCTGCACGGGTATGTGCCTTATTAAGGTTAACATTTAGCAGGCTGGACACCAGCATTGCGTAACCGGGATTTTCTTGAAAACCCAGCAACGGAGCTGCTATTTGAGTATCGAATACCGGTTCTGGAAGTTTTCCGGTTATTTGATAAAAAATCTCCAAATCCTGCCGGCAAGAGTGAAATACTTTTACTATGGCCGGGTTATACAGAACCTCAAAAAGAATATCCAGCGAGGGCAATACGATGGGATCGACACAAGCCACCCAGTCCGGTGTTGCTATTTGCAACAGACAAAATTTTGGATAATAGGTTTTTTCCCTTAAAAA
>CAIKYI010000199.1 GCA_903831545.1 uncultured Methylobacter sp.
GCGGCTTTGTATGAAGCTAAAGCAGGTGGCCGCAATCAAACCGTCTGGTTTGATGGGTGAGTAACTCGCAATAAATACAATATTCCCCATATGCGCTTCATTGCATTCGGCACATATATAAAAGTGGTGGTTTATTAGTGTGCCGAGCCTTACATCCTTATTTTTTGGCAATGGCTCAGAATGAAAAATTAAAGTTTTGTTCCAGAAATAGCCGGATGCATGCTTCCACGACGAGCGGATCGTAAAGTTTGCCTTTATTCCTGGAAATTTCTTCCAGAGCAGCGTCAAGACCAAGACCGGCGCGATAAGGTCGGTGTGAAACCATTGACTCAACCACATCGGCAACAGTGATGATTTTGGTTTCGATGGGTATTTGGTTATTTAAAAGCGCATTGGGATAGCCTGAGCCATCCAAACGTTCATGGTGTTGCAGCACAATTTGTGCGATAGGCCAGGGGAAATCAATGTTCTTTAGAATATCGTAGCCGTTTTGGGAATGCTCTTTGATAATGGCAAATTCATTGCCAGTCAGTTTGCCCGGCTTGGTAAGGATTTCGGCGGGGACTCTAATCTTGCCGACATCATGCACCACACTGGCCAAGCCAATACATTCAATTTGTTCTTCTGAAAGTTGCAGCAAACTGGCAATGGCAATAGCGAGTTGGGCAACACGGCGCTGATGACCTGCGGTATAGGGATCTCGCATTTCGACAATGGCGGCAAGCGCGGTGATGGAATCAATCAGGTTTTTTCTCAACCTTTTTTCACTTTCTTTCAGCTCGGCTGTCCGCGCTTCTACCAGATCGTCCAGATTGTTTCGTAAATGGTTCAGTTCTAAATGGGTACGTACTCTGGCCAGTAATTCATTACGCTGGTAGGGCTTGGTAACAAAATCTACAGCACCCATTTCAAAACCACGCACTTTTTCATCCGTTTCGGAGGCGGCGCTTACAAAAATAACGGGCACGTCACGCGTTAGAGGATTGGCCTTCAGGCGTCGGCAAACTTCGTAGCCGTCCATTTCGGGCATGCGTATATCAAGTAACACAAGGTTGGGTGGGTTTTGGGTGGCAGCACCCAAAGCCAGTTCGCCGCTGATAGCCGAACGCACCTCAAAACCCTCGGCTTTCAGAAGGTCTGTCAGTAGCCTTAAAGAAGCTGGCGTATCATCGACTACAAGTATTTTACCTTTATATGGCATATTAAATTTGCGGATTAGTTAATCTGTAATACTTTAAGGATTGCCGGATAATCATAGTTAGCCACCAAGTCTGCCAGGGTCTTGTGTAGCTTCGCATCATAGGAAGCAATTTGCCCGATAATAGCCTTGATACGATCGTCCTCAAGGCTTTGCAAAGCCTCGTAAAGTTCTTTTCGCAGGTTCTTTGGCAACACGGACATCATCTTGGCGGTCAATAAAACTGCTTTATATTCTTCTATTGGCAGTGGTGTTGCGTAAAGGTATTTTACACGGAGTTGCTTGGTCAGACATTCATATATTTCGTTGAAACGATAAGGTTTACGCACGAAGTCATCCATACCTACCTTAAGTAATTCGTCACGTTGTTCGGCAAAGACTGAGGCGGTGACGGCGACGATCTTCACGTCTTGGCCGCCCGGCATCTCACGAATGCACCGCGTTGCTTCCAGGCCGTCCATTACGGGCATGCGCCAGTCCATCCAGATTAAATGTGGTCGCCAGCTCTGAAAAAGAAGCACGCCTTCGGCACCGTTTTCCGCTACCTTGACCGGGAAATTGAGGTTTTCCATAAGCTTGGTGAGTAACAATTGATTCTCCAATTGATCTTCAACGATCAATATACGGTACTCGGGTTGATTGGGGGCCAGTCCCACCACCTCACCTATAACCGCATGTTCGGAGCGGGTTACATCGGACGCATCCACGCGTTTAGCGGGTAACTCCAGGCGAAATAAAGAGCCTACGCCAAGGGTACTGTCTAAAGTTAGCGAGCCTCCCATTAGTTGCACAAACTGTCTGCTGATGGTCAAGCCCAAGCCTGTGCCTTTTTGCATGGCGGATTCGCCTATTTGCAAAAATGGTTCGAACACTTTCTCCTGATCAATTTGGTTGATGCCGGGGCCAGTGTCTTCAACTTCAATCAACAAACGTTGCGGCATGATGTTCGGCTTTATTCCGAAGCGCACGGTAACGCCACCCAGTTTTGTAAATTTTATCGCATTACCTACCAGGTTGATTAATACCTGGCGCAAGCGAACCTCATCGCCCATGATATAACGGGGAAATTCAGAAGACTGCTCAACCAGCAGTTGTAACCCCCTTTCTTGGGCACGTAACTGCATCATATCGGTGACGTCGCGAACCATATTACCTAAATCGAAAGGCGCTTTTTCAACTTGCAAACGACCTGCTTCGATTTTTGCCATTTCCAGCACGTCGTTTATAAGGGTTAGCAAATGCTCGCCACTGCTGTTGATGATGTCGAGGTTCTCGCGATGGGCTTGTAACATCTGTGGATCATTGCGCATCATATTTGAGAAACCGAGAATGGCGTTAAGCGGTGTACGTAATTCATGGCTCATGTTGGATAAAAATACGCTTTTGGCCTGGTTGGCGTGTTCAGCTTGCAGCTGAGCTTTTTTGGCCCGCGCGTTGGCGCGTAACATGGCCTCGGAAACGCAGGAGATCATGGTCCCGGTCAGGATAAACACGCACATGCCTAACCAGTCAGCGGTGCGGGTAATGAAAGCTCCGCCTACAAGTACTGGTCCCAGGAAAATAGCGATCAGGGAGGCCAGAGCTGTTCCCAGCAAACCTGAAAAAAGACCGCCGTAAAGCGATATCACCATGACCGCAGGATAAAAGGTCAGCCAGACCAGTGAAGTGCCCAGCGTCTGTAAGGGCCAGAGTCGTAAAGCAGCGGCTAGGGAAATCACTGCCAGCGTAAAGAAAAAACGATTGAGTTTGCCGGGAGGGGCAGGGTTAGTGTTAGTAAAAATTTCATCAACAGTATCGCCCAAGATGGAGCTTAACAGTTTATTTGTCATGAGCATCATGAGCATCATGATCAGCGCAAAGACGATAAAAATGATTCGTAACACAAACGCTTTTTTCTCTGCCGCCAGAACCGCCTCCAGCGTGCGTTTTTCCATTAGCTGATAAAAATCATGTATGGGTGCCATGATAGCGCCTTTGGCCTGGTTGTATTTGTCGTCATTCAACATTTGGCGAGCCTTGGGACGGTTCGTTTCTGCTTGAGAGTCCGTCGATTCAACCAGCTTCATCGCTTCGAATTCTGTGGAGGTTAAGGTATCAGACTTCGCTTTGGCTTCTTCCAGTTTACGGAATTCTTCGTCAACAAAGCCGGTTTTTCGCATCAGATCAAGTAATGCAATAGCGGGTCCGTTGTTGTTGTCGGGTACTATTTTGTTCGCCAGTACAAGATCCCAGTAAATATTATGATATTTTTCCGGTCGTGGCTGTTTACCGTCACGGATAGCCAAAATGGACTGGTAGTATTTTTTGTAGAGCGGGTCGCCAGTCTCTACGTAACTTCGCGCCATTCTTGTCAGATCTTCCGATGATTGGCGTAGCTCATCCGCAAGCAGAAAGGACTGAAGGCGCAAGTCGTTGGCACGGTCAATTTGTTTTTCTGACCAGGTGTAAATTGCAAAGGCAATGGCGAGGACAACGAACATGCCAGTCACAATCCAGATATAGCGTGTAGAGAGTGACTGTTTTTGTTGCATGAGTATTTGTTATTTTAGGAATTTGAGGAGTAAAAGCTTAGTCGAGTAGGTCGGGTTACGCTAACCCGACCTACAGATTTAATGGATTCGATTCACTAAGCTGTTAACGATCCTCCACTTTAAAAAATGACATGACTTCTTGCAACTGCATGGCCTGTCCGCTTAATTCTTCCGCTGTAGCAGCCAGTTGTTCTGAACCTGAGGCATATTGTTGCGAAGCTTTATCCAATTGACCAACTGCATTGCTGATTTGACCGATACCTTGTGCCTGTTCTTCAGAAGATGCGGTAATTTCTTCCACCAAATCGGCGGTTTTCTGGATATTGGGTACCATTTTTTCGAGCAGAGTTCCGGCTTCTTCAGCAATTTTGAAGCTGGTTTTGGCCAGACTATTAATCTCTTGCGCGGTTACCCGGCTGTTTTCGGCCAGTTTTCTGACTTCGGCTGCGACTACGGTAAAGCCTTTGCCATGTTCACCGGCGCGCGCTGCTTCAATGGCCGCATTCAGTGACAACAGGTTGGTTTTATAAGCAATATCTTCAATCAAACCGATTTTGTCAGCAATTTCTTTCATTGCCTCTACGGTGCGTTTAACCGCAATACCGCCATTGGTGGCTTCTTCGGCAGCTGTTGTCGCCATATTGTTGGTGAGTTTGGCATTATCAGCGTTTTGTTTTACCGAGGAACTTAACTCTTCAATAGACGCGGTAGTTTCTTCAACGCCCGAGGCCTGTTCGGTGGCGCTTTGGCTAATAGCCTGCGCTGTGGCGCTGATTTCTTGTGAGGCACTGCCCAAGGCATCCGAATTGGCGCGAACTTGTTGCACCACATCGACTAAATGACGGTGCATCTCTCTCAGGGAGTCTGCAACTTCGCCAATTTCATCTTCCCGGTTAATGGTTATTTCGGTCTTGAAGTCGCCTTCTGCCAGGGCTTCAACAACGTGTTTCAATTCATTCAGCGGATTAATAATACCTCGGGCAATAAACCAACCCAGCAATGAAGTTAACAGCAAGATACTGCCGGCGATCATATTTAGCATAAGAGACGAATCGGACTTGATTATTGCGGCCTGCTCAGAGGTTTGCTTGCCATCAAATGCCATGTCATCCATGTGGTTCTGTAAAGCGTCATTAAACTTTTCAGCCTGTTCGGCGTTCTGGGACAGTATCACGCGAGCCTCATCGGTTTTGTTTTGGCGCGATAAATCCAGCGTCTGTTCAATACCTGATATATATTCTTTGTAAGCGGCAACATCTTCAGCCAGCAACTGCCTGTCCTTGTCGTCGACAATACAGCTTTTGCCCATGCAACCATCTATTTCAAATTTTTTCAGGGCAGCAGCGACCGCATCTTGCGCTTCCTTTATCTTGACTTCAATAGCCGCTACCTTGCTCGGATCGTTATTCAACACATGACGATAGATACGGACCCGCAGGCGACCAAGAGATACAGAGGCATCATCCAGCAGTATAAAACTGGGAAGAACGTTGGTATTGGCGTAATTGGTTTTATCATATACCTCGCTCATCTTGTTTTGTCCTAGCCAGGCCAGCGCTACTAAACCCAAAATGGCGGAAGTGATCAGAAAAATCATCTTTCTAACAATGGTCATTTTCATTTATTTATTCCTCTAAAAATTAAAAATGCATGGATATGACGAACGCAGCAAAGCCGATCCTAAACATGCATGAAGGTATCTCAATATTAAATTTCGTTGATATCATTACCCATTTCGTATCCAGCGACTTGTTTGAGCTGTGATAATTCTTTTACCGAAAGGACCCGGTTAATATTTAATAAAATAATAAACGCGTCGCCAACCCGGCCCATTGCCTGAATAAAATCAGTCCGAATATCAGCGCCAAAATCGGGGGGCGGCACAATATTGGCCTCAGGAATTTCAAGTATTTCATCAACCGCATCGACCAGCATGCCCAGCAACTGGGCGTCATCCTTATATTCCACCTGCACCAGCACAATACAGCTGCGTTTGGTTATTTCGCTGCTGTGCCGCCCAAGGCGCGCAGACAAATCAATCACCGGCACCACATTTCCCCTTAGATTGATAACGCCACGAATATAATCGGGCGTCATCGGAACGTCAGTAATGGTGTTGATTTCGATAATTTCCTTTACATCTAAAATACTGATTGCCAGATTCTCATTGCCAGCCTGAAAAGTCAGGTACTGGCGCAATTGATCATGGACCACTAAGTCGGTTTTATTTACTTTTTGTTGTATTAATTGATTCATGGCTGATTCTACCTGTCAAAAGCGTTCAAAATCGTTTTCATTAAATTCAGGTTTTGTGCCGCCGGCTTTACTACCTGACATGGGTTTGGTGGGGGATTTTAAAGTCCCTGCTGAACTAAAATGACCTGTATTTTTGGCATTGGTTTTTTGGGATGCCTTTGCCGTTTTGCCCGTTGGTTTGGCTTGACCGTGTTGGGCGTTAAGGGCTCGGTTTTGGTTGGCGTCAACTTTAAAAAACGCCATAACCTGTTGCAGTTGAAGGGCCTGACCACTAAGTTCTTCTGCAGTAGCGGCAAGCTGTTCGGAACCGGAGGCATTTTGTTGCGCGGCTTTGTCCAGTTGGCCTATGGCATCACTGATTTGTCCAATGCCTTGCGCCTGTTCCTCTGAGGCTGAGGTGATTTCATCGACCAAGTCTGCGGTTTTTTGGATCTTGGGCACCATTTTTTCGAGGAGTTCACCGGCATCTTCGGCAATCTTGACGCTGTTTTTAGCCAGGCTATTAATCTCTTGTGCGGTTATCCTGCTGTTTTCTGCCAACTTTCTGACTTCGGCGGCGACTACGGTAAAGCCCTTACCATGATCACCGGCCAAAGCAGCTTCAATTGCCGCATTAAGCGATAACAAATTGGTTTTATAAGCAATATCTTCAATCAGGCTTATTTTATCGGCAATTTCACGCATGGCATCGACGGTGCGTTTGACTGCCAGTCCGCTATTGGCGGCTTCGCCGGCCGCGGTTGCTGACATGCCTTTGGTTAGCTTGGCGTTATCGGCGTTTTGTTTGACTGAAGAACTTAACTCATCAATGGACGCGGTGGTTTCTTCAACACCTGAGGCCTGTTCGGTAGCACTTTGACTAATGGCCTGCGCCGTGGCACTGATTTGCTGTGAGGCACTGCCCAAGGCATCAGAATTGGTGCGAACTTGTTGCACAACACTGCTGAGTTGGTCGCGCATGGTTTGTAAGGCACTGGCCAGAACGCCGATCTCATCTTTCTGGTCAATATCAATTCGGGCGGTTAGATCACCTTTTGACAAGGATTCGGCAAATTTAACACCCAAAATAATTGGCCTGGTAATCATGGAAGCTAACACTATCGCAATAATAACCCCCAGGACTATCGCAAGAATGATAGTAACAATAATGATAGTATTGGCTTGGCTGACCAATTGCTCGGCCTCGGTACGGGCTGCTCCCAACTGGTTGTAGCCGGCCGCTTCAGCATCTTGGGCCTGTTTGATAACATTGCTGCCCAGACTTGCCATCTCCGTTAAAATTGTTTTTAATTTATTGTCGTTTTCGATCCAGCTTTTGGCTGACTGAGTGTAGTCTTGTGTTCCGACGCGCATATCTGAAACATACTTAAGCCCTTCTTCACTAAAAAGAATTGTTTGCAAGTCATCATACAATGCCATTAACTCAGGTAATAAAATCTCCATTTTTTTCCAGGCGACACGATCCTTGTAATCAACTTCTTCCTTTTCAGCGCGCATAATTTCCATTGCCTTAATATAGATGTTGGTCGTAAGGATATAACGCTGAACAAACGGATCAAGCTCTTTACCGGTTACACCTTTTTTCATCGCATCGCTGTAGAGTTCTACCTGACGTTTGAGCATTCTGTCTGCTGCCTCAGTTACTGCCTGCCCTTTTGCAACCATATCTGCGACGGCCTGCTTATTAGCCTTTAATGCGGCAACTCCCAACCTGTATTTGTCGGCGTACTGGCCTGTTCCTTCGCGTGCTGTTTTCGATTGCCGTAACAACTCGGTATTGTTGTATTGCTTCGCAACAACATCGACTTTATCCAGGAAGCCCATCAGCTCCTTAATGTTCTGTTCAGCACGTTGTTGAACCTCATCTTTTTCTTGCAGAAGATAATTTTTTTCTTCCAAAATGGTCGCCAGAGCCATGCGCTCGACCCCTGTCGCGTATTCAACCGATTTACCATTATTATCGGTAATTCCGAACAGTGCTCCCGATACTTTGCCGATGTATATTTTTGACAGTAAGCCAAAGCCGCAGGTAATCATTACCAACATTAATGCACCGGTTAATATCTTGGTTTTTATACTTAAGTCTTTTATGTTCATAACAATGAGTCCTTTAATGTGTGGTTATCTGTTTAACGCATAAAATGAACTGCTTTTTAAACGGTTGCTGACAATGCCAGGCTGGAACCGAGGCGCTTTTTGGCGTGTTGAATCAGTCCCTGGACGTCGAGAATCAGGGCGACATCGCCACTGCCCAGAACCGTTGCGCCACCGATGCCGTTCAGGTTTTCGAACAGTTTGCCCAGCGGCTTGATCACTGTTTGATTTTCTCCGTGTAATTCGTCGACCACAAAGCCGGCTTTGGCCTCGCCAAAACGAACCACGACCAGGCTTTCGCGTTTGGTTTTGGTGTGTTTTTTGTTGTTATGGAAGTAGTCACCCAGGCGTAAATAAGGTAAGACTTGACCGCGCAAGTTGACATAATGCTGAACTTCATCGATTTGCCATTCTTCGCTGCCCATTTCCACGCATTCTTCGACCATGCTCAACGGGATGATGTAAAGCTCCTGTTGAGCCTCGACCATAAAGCCATCGATGATCGCCAGGGTTAACGGCAGATGGATGGAGACTTTGGTGCCCACACCGACTTCGCTATCCACGGTGACGCTACCGCGCAAGGCTTCGATGTTGCGTTTGACCACGTCCATGCCGACGCCACGACCGGACAGATTGCTGGCTTCTTCTTTGGTGCTCAGGCCGGGTTCGAAAATCAGGTTGTAGATTTCGGTTTTGCTGAGTACCTGATCTGGTTTAATCAGGCCTTTGGCAATGGCTTTGGCGACGATTTTGTCAGGATCCAGGCCTTGTCCGTCATCGCTGATCTGAATGACAATACGCCCGGAGTCATGATAGGCATTGAGCTGGATGGTGCCTTTTTCAGGTTTGCCGGCCAGCAGACGTTGCTCCGGCGTTTCGATGCCATGATCGAGTGAGTTTCGTACCAGATGCGTCAAGGGGTCGTTGATTTTTTCAACGACGGTTTTGTCGAGTTCGGCCTCACCGCCGGTGATTTGTAATTGGATTTGTTTGCCCAGTTCTTTGCTGACATCATGAACAACGCGCTGAAAGCGGGTAAAGGTTTCGCCGATTTGCACCATGCGCAATTGCAGTGCGGTGTCGCGAATATCTTCGACCAGAGCGCTCATAGTCGAGGCGACATCATCAACATCGGATAAGCCGTGTTTCTCAACCATCAGACGCATGGCGGCGCCGGAGATCACCAGTTCGCCGACCAGATTGATCAGGTAGCCAAGTTTGGCGGCATCGACGCGAATGTAGTTGGATTCTTTGCTTATTTTTTGTTTGACGGCTTCCTGTTTGAGTAGCGCCTGTTCAATGACCGGTTGTTGCAGGATGTTTTTTTCGACCAGCATTTCGCCGATGGGTTTGATGTCGGTCTGTTCGGCATCACGCTGTTCGTCGAGGATATGCAAAACTTCCTTTTCGGTTAAGGCGCCGATCTCGATCAGCATTTCGCCGAGTCGTTTAAGTTGGTCTTCGGGTAAATCGGCCAGAAGATGAAGATAATGTTCTTGTCTGGAGTTGGGCGGCAAGATGTGGATATCGCAATCGTCTTCGGCAAATTCAAAGACATTTTCGATGGTTTTTTTGTCGCTGGCGCTGTTAAAGGCGATTTTAAAAGTAAGGTAGCAATCTTCAGCGTTGATGTCTTCCAGGCGGGTCTGGGGCGGTAGACTGACGATAACTTCGCTGATCTTGCCCAGGGTCTGCAGGTAACGGATAAAGGACAAAGGATCCATGCCGTTGCGCAGGGCATTGGCTTTAAAGGCCAGGCTGATTACCCAGTTGTCGCTGCTGTCGATGGCGTTGCTATCGACTTCAAAGTGATCTGCCGATTCAGCTTGTGTAACAGGAAGGTCATCGGCTGACGACGAGCCGGTTAATTGCGCAATCAGTTTCCGACTTTGCTGTTGCAGTTCTTCAGGCAACGGCTTGTCTTCATTAAACAGAACGTGTTGAATAATCTGCGCGGTGTGATCTTTGCAGGCCAGCAAGACGGTGATGAGTTCGGCATCAATGTCGCGTTCGCCGTTTCTAACTTTGTCCAATAC
>CAIKYI010000200.1 GCA_903831545.1 uncultured Methylobacter sp.
GTTCAACACGCTGAGTCCGGTCGGGGTGTTCGTCTTCATAATCGGAGTCGCGTTTTTTCATTTGTCGCAGACGATGACGTATCTCTTCCAGCAGTGCTTTACGACGTTTGCGGTTATCAAGCAGATCATCTTCAAGATATGGATTGCGTTGTACCGCCCAAATATCGCCAAGAACCTCAAAAAGCATTCTTGCTGAGCGGCCCGTTATGCGTTCGTCACGCAGCGATTCCAAAATTAGCCAGTTTTCTTCACCCAACAGGCGAATAACAATTTCTCGATCTGAAAAAGACGTGTAGTTATATGGAATTTCACGTAGCCGAACTGGCGACGCACCTGAAGATAAGGAAGGAAAATTTGAGTCCACTGAATATTCTGCTTAATGACGTGGTTGACAAAGTTTATTGTAACACTAGCGGATGAGAGCGAAAATCTCAAAACTATAAGGGGCATATTTTTTTATGTGCGACATACTTTAATGACTCGAATACAAATTTTGAAAACAGGTTTTTGATGCGTATAACCTGCTTGTCATTAGTCATTATTGACAGCAGTTTTTTTGATATTGACTTCTAATTTTATAGTTTTGTTATGTATGGGAGGTAGCTATAAAAATGTAAAGGTTTTGAGTTGCAGCTTTGGGCGCGAAAAAATAATTGATCGGCAAAATTACACAAGGTTTATGTCCAAAAAAATCGAGATTATTGCTCAGGATGAATTGGTGGACAGTATTTTTAATGCAATAATGGCCATTGTCTATACTCATTAGCCTGGCGCAGGCAAGGTTTACGTGATTGATGTTGCTGAGGGCTCGGTAATTAGCACTGGTGAGCGGAATAATCTGGCTTGAGGGCTTTCATTTGTGGGAGAGATGCCTTCATCTCGATGTGGCATCACTCCTACAAATCGCACAATAACTTTTACATAACAATCAACGGTCAATGGAATACGAAAATACAGTCCGAGAATTTGGCTTGCCTTGGCCTGATTATGAGTTACTTGACGCGGGCGACGGCAAGAAGCTGGAGCGCTGGGGAAAGATTATTACCATACGACCGGAACTTCAAGCCGATTTCAAGCCGGGCTGGTCATTCAGTCAATGGCAAGATCAGGCGCATTGGCAATTTGAAGAACAATCATCGACGCAAGGCACTTGGAAAAACATCAAACCAAACGCACAGGAAAACTGGCTTATTTCCTATCAAAACTTAACTTTTGGTCTGAAGCTAACCAAATTCAAACATGTGGGTTTGTTTCCTGAGCAACAGGCAAACTGGCGATTTATTAAACAACGCATTAGCCACGGTCAAAAAGTATTAAATTTATTTGCCTACACCGGAGCTGCCTCGTTGGTTGCCTGTGCCGCCGGAGCGGACGTTGTGCATGTGGATTCGGTCAAACAAATGCTCACCTGGGCCAACGAAAACAAAGAACGCAGCGAACTTTCCGACATTAAATGGGTGCTTGAAGATGCCGTAAAATTTGCCCAACGCGAATTAAAACGCGGCAAACTTTACGATGGCATCATCATGGATCCGCCCGCTTGGGGCTTGGGTGCCAAAGGCGAAAAATGGAAACTTGAAAATCATTTGTCCGGCTTGCTGGAAACGGCGCACGGGCTTATGAATGCTGGTGCTTTTTTAGTGCTTAACACCTACTCGCCAAAAATAGACCTGACTGATTTGGCCCAAGCTGCCGAACAGCATTTTTCTAAAAATAAAATAGAAATAAAACAACTCTGGATGCCGACTAAAACGGGTAAGGAACTGTTTTTCGGAAATTTATTGCGGGTTATAAAGTAAAACCCCCGATAGGAACGGCCTGCCCTGGTTCATTCAATCTGCGACCAACGCCAGGAAAATATTTCCCAATGATCAATCTTCAATGAAAGTGGTTTATTTGGCGATAGAGAATGCTTCAAAAAATGGTCCATGCCATTACGAGATTGGAAATCCGCAATTAATCAGTTTATGATTATGTATAAGGACAGGATGCCTAATTTTAATTAAA
>CAIKYI010000201.1 GCA_903831545.1 uncultured Methylobacter sp.
CAGTAAGGCAAAAAGCATAATAACGTCTCCTGTTGTTTAAATTGTTTGTTATAATTAAATAGACCGACTGGTCAGACTATTTAATTATAGTATACCGATCGGTATAGTCGCGACATTATCAGTCATCCGTATTTCTGATTATGCCTATAACTATTCAAGAAAAAATCTTTGCTGCTGCATCAGAACTCTTTTATAGCCAAGATATTAGAGCCACAGGCGTTGATGCTATTGCCAAAGCGGCAAACACCACAAGAATGAGTCTTTACAAGTACTTTCCTTCCAAAGATGATCTGGTGATCGCTTTCCTGCGTAAACGGGATGAGGATTTTCGAACGTGGTTTATGAGTCAGGTTGACGGCAAAGCGAATAATCCTCAAGCCAAGTTATTGGCGATTTTTGATGTCATTAGCCAGTGGTTGGATATTCCTGAGTTTCGAGGTTGCGCTTTTATCAATGCTGCCGCTGAATTTCCGCTCGAGGGTAATCCTGTGCATCAAGTGTCCATAGAGTTTTATGATAAATTTCGGAACTATATTGCCGACTTGGCAAGGCAGAGCGGTTCCAAGTCTCCTGAAAATCTGGCTCTGCAATTAAGCCTGCTGATTGAAGGCGCTATTGTCTCGGAGCAAATGCAGCGTCACTCGGGGGCGGCTATACAGGCCAGACAGGCGGCTATCTTACTTATTGAAGGTAGCTTGCGGTAAGTGTTTTTAAATTAACAGATTTCCACAATAGTTAACTCCCGGGAGGAGCGATGAGTAAATTTTTTCATGAAGGTAGTCGTAAATTACAAAACCGGTTTGAAACGCAACCTATGGCAGATCGTCTGGCCGAGACCATTATTTCTCACCAGATCAGCCCCGAAGATAGAGGTTTTATCGAGGAACAAAATATGTTTTTTCTGGCGACGGTTGATCAGGAGGGACGGCCAAACTGTTCCTATAAAGGCGGTAGTGTCGGGTTGGTTAAAGTTATCGATGAATACACGGTGGCTTTTCCGATTTACGATGGCAACGGCATGTATCTATCCGCTGGTAATGTCTTGGTCAATCCGCATGTTGGCCTGTTATTTATCGATTTTCAAAGACAGGCACGCCTGCGTTTAAACGGTAGCGCTTTTATACAGGAAAACGACCCGTTATTGGCTCACTGGCCTGAGGCAGAAATAGTCTTGCGGGTAACCTTGCGGGAAATGTTTCCTAATTGCCCCCGCTATATTCACAAAATGGTATTGGTTGAAGAGTCATCTTTTGTTCCTAAAAAACATTGTCAAACACCCGCACCAGACTGGAAGCGTCTGGAAATAGTTGCAGATGTCTTGCCAGCCCGCGATGCGCATTTAGCAGGAGATCTACAAGATCCGGCAGCGACGATAAATCGTAATTAGCAGAAATAAAGCGCCATAGCGCCAGGGATAATAACTGGCGCTACGAGGAACTGCAAAAGCTAGGGAAAATAGGCTGCCGGTTTTGGTTTGGGTATATTGGCCGACTTCTCCTCGGCAACTATCCATCCGCCACCCATGGCAAGGTATAAAGCAATGGCAGAGTTAAAAGTCGATGCGCGCGCAGTGGTAAGATCAATCTGGGCACTGACTAATTGTCTTATCGCATCCAGTTCATTCAAGTAATCAACATAACCTTCTTCATAAGGAATACGCGATAGATTGAAATAGCGACTATTGGCACCCACTCGATCAACTTGCTTTTCTTCTTGTTCTTTGGTTTTTATCAGA
>CAIKYI010000202.1 GCA_903831545.1 uncultured Methylobacter sp.
CAATTGCTGGTTAAAGAGCAGAAAGCCAACTTGCTCATCTCATTAATACCCCCCATCACCACCCAACAGGTTATTGCCCAAAAAACCGCCAGCAATGGCTTGCTGGTCTATAAGATTAATGACCAGCATCGTCAGGTAGCGGAAATACTGGGCCAAAACGGCTTAACCGTGCCGGCAGCGGCACGTCAGCAGGTCATTGATTCGATAGCATCTGTTGCGTCAATGTTAACCGTACAATCCGATATCGGCGGCACCTCAAGCCATGCGCAAAGCGTTGAGGCCGACAGCCGGTTACATGTGCATTTACAGCCGATTGGTCATGGTATTCAAATCGAGATCTTTGTCCAACCCTTCAGCGACGGAGGTCCTTTATACAAGCCCGGTACTGGAGGCACAACGGTATTAGCGGACATTGACGGCAAGCAATTACAAACCACCCGTGATTTCAAGCTCGAAAAAAAGCATCTGAAACAGGTGCTCATGGAGTGCCCGGAACTATACGAAGACAAAGAATCCAAATGGCTGCTGGACGACCCTGAATATGCGCTGGAGGCCTTGTTACATTTACAGGCTTTGGGCGATTTTTCTTTACTGGAATGGCCTAAAGGTAAAAAGATACAAATCAGTCGCGAACTGTGTTTGTCTCAGACAAAGTTTTCGGTGCGCAAGGAAAAGGACTGGTTTAGCGTTGAGGGCAACTTACAAATTAACGAGCAGGAAGTGCTGGACATGCAGCGCCTGATAAATTTGTTAAGCAATTCGCCGGGTCGTTTTTTGAAGCTGGAAGACGGGCAGATTATCGCCCTGACCCGTGAGTTACGCTCAAGACTTGATGATTTAGCCGGTTTGGGTGAAGTGCAAAAAGACAAGGTTCGCTTCCATCCGTTGGCGGCGCAAGCGCTGGATGAAATCACCTCGGGCATGGATATTACCGCTGGCAAGCCCTGGCAGGATCAACTGCGCCGTCTTAACGAAACCGGCGATTTAAATCCCAAACTGCCTTCAACGTTGCAAGGTGAATTGCGGGATTATCAGCTTGAAGGTTATCAGTGGATGTCGCGTTTGGCGCATTGGGGTGCCGGTGCCTGTCTTGCCGATGACATGGGCCTGGGTAAAACCGTGCAGGCGCTGGCTTTGATTTTGTCGCGCGCGCCGGAGGGGCCGACCTTGATTTTAGCGCCAACGTCGGTCTGCATTAACTGGCTGGAAGAATGTCAGCGTTTTGCGCCGACCTTGAACGTTCATCAATTTGGCAGTGGCGACCGGCAAGTCATGCTGGATCAAGCCGGAGCCTTTGATTTAATCGTTTGCAGTTATGGTTTGTTACAAACCGAAGGCGAGCGTCTGGCGGAAAAACACTGGCAGACACTGGTAGCCGATGAGGCGCAAGCCATTAAAAATCCGCTGACCAAACGCTCCAAAGCGGCTATGGCTTTGCAGGCCGACTTTAAAATGATTACTACCGGCACCCCGATAGAAAATCATCTGGGCGAACTGTGGAATTTGTTTAACTTTATCAACCCCGGCTTGCTGGGCAGTTTGAAAAAATTTAATGAGCGTTACGCGCAAGCCATCGAAAATCAGCAAGATCAAGAGGTACAAAACCGACTCAGGAAATTGTTGCGGCCGTTTATTTTGCGACGCCTTAAAAATGACGTGTTAACCGAATTGCCATCGCGAACCGAGGTAACCTTGCATGTCGAGTTAAGCAAGGAAGAGCGCGCCATTTATGAAGCCATGCGCCGCAATGCCATGCAGGCCATGATGGAGTCGACCGATCAACCGGGCCATCAGCAACTAAAAGTGCTGGCCGAAATCATGAAATTGCGGCGTGCCTGTTGTAACCCACGTCTGGTCATGGAAGAAAGCACGGTCAGCAGTTCCAAGCTGGAAGCCTTTGAAGAGCTGGTCGATGAATTGCTCGAGAATCGCCATAAAGCTCTGGTATTTAGCCAGTTTGTCGGACATCTGGCATTAATTCGGGAATTGCTGGACAAAAAAGGCATCGCCTATCATTATCTGGACGGTTCGACGCCGGTTCCGCAACGCAAGAAAGCCATGAACTCTTTTCAAGCCGGCGAGGGCGACTTGTTTTTAATCAGTCTGAAAGCCGGCGGTACCGGCTTGAATCTGACCGCCGCCGATTATGTGATACACATGGACCCCTGGTGGAATCCAGCCGTCGAAGATCAAGCCTCAGATCGCGCCCATCGAATGGGCCAAAAACGCCCGGTTACCATTTATCGTCTGGTTGCCAAAGACACCATTGAAGACAAAATTGTCGAGTTGCATAAACAAAAACGCGACTTGGCCAACAGCCTGCTCGAAGGCGGCGAAGTGAGTGGCAAAATGTCGGTTGAAGATATGATGGCGTTGATCAAAGATATTGATTGATGATTAAGCCGGGCGTTTATCATAAACAATCAGTTGCAATGCTCTACTGCGGTTTTTAGGATAAACTAACGCCCTTTAACACTAACCGAGATATAAATGACTGCCCCACAAATTGGTTTTATTAGTTTGGGTTGCCCCAAGGCCCTGGTCGATAGCGAACGGATTTTAACCAAAC
>CAIKYI010000203.1 GCA_903831545.1 uncultured Methylobacter sp.
ATGGTTATTGTTAACATTGTTTTAATTACTTTGATCTTCATTTTGCTTCCCTAAAATAAGCTTAGCCTCAACAATTCCAGCAGGAGCTATATCATTAAGTGCATCCATAAAATTCTTGCCCACCAACCTTAGAGCTCGCTCAATAAACATTGGCACCGGACTCGAGGGTTCATGTTTTTTATAATAGTCGCAAACCAGATTTAAGGTTTTGATGACATCCTGATTGTTATTGATAGCGCCTGAAATTGATTTTTGTAAGGCTACCGGAGCTTCGCCGGATGAGTCTTCAATGATATTTGAAGGTATTACCTCATCACCTACACCTCGGCTATCAAGAGCAGCAGCTAAAAAGCTTTTACTGTCTTTCAGGAATACTCGTAAATCAGCAAAGCTCGGCGCTTCGCTAACACCGACATAAGCTGTTACCAGAGCTTCTATTTCATTAAGGTTATCCAGACTTGTTGTGATGTATTGGAAGATTTGCTGTAAATGGTCTAATTCACCATCCTGAATAGCTGCATCGATAGTGCTTTGGTTTACTTCTTTTTCAGTGCTGGTTGCTGGCGATTTTCCTGAGGCAATACTGATTTCACGGAAATTGAATCGACCTAAGGCTTTGGATTCAACAAGAGGAGTTTGTTGAAGGGACTTGAGAACAGTATCATGATCGCATAACGACATTAGCACATTAATTCTTTCGGTAGGATCGTTGTCGTCATCCGGATCCAACTGGGGATGTAGGCTATCCCAACGCTTTTCTACTGCCGCTTTAAGCAACAGCAAACCATCTTGAAATCCTGAAAAACCTTCAAGGGCTATCAGTGCGCGTAAATAATAAATCAATACACGTAAATCGATAGTTCTTGCCAATAAAGCTTCGGAAGTTTTCTTTATATCCCTCCAGTTGGGAGGCTCCGCTTCCAGGACGGTAGCGCCCATTTGCTGTTCAGGCTTGCCTTTAATCGCTTGCTCTAGCTCGATAAAAGCGGGGTCATATTGCAAATCATCGCCACATACATTATCGGGGTCAATGTCTTTTAAATATTCATCAATATCGATAGCCAAGGTTCTTTCCTCTCGTTACAAAACGGTTTCTATGGTTACCACAACAACAGTGACATTATCCCTGGCACCGCGAGACAAAGTCTCATTAATCAAAGCATTGGCAAGGTCTTGCGGCTCTGTTTTTTGAATCATTGCTTCAATTTCCTTAAAACTGATTTCTTTGTCCAGGCCATCACTGCTTAACAAAAAAAGATCTCCTTCAAGCACTTCGGTTATCTGTATATCTAACTCCAGCTCATCGTAGGCACCAATGGCTCGGGTAATAATATTCGAGCTTTTAACAGACCAACCTGAAGAATCTTCTTCGTCAGCACAATGATCTTTAGTGAGTTGCTCTAATTGATTATGTCTAAATCGATACAACCGGCTATCACCAGCCCACAAAAAACCGCAACGTTCCAAGTCACAAATCAAGACTACTACCGTGCTGCCAACCAGATGAGCGCCATATTCCTTAGCCGCCAACTGGCGCAACTGGATGTTAACACTTTGTAAACAATTTTCCACGTCTTTAATGAAGTTTTCCAGTGGATTTGTAGACACCAATCCTTTGAGAGTATTAACAATCAGTTGACTCGCGACATCGCCCGCTTTATGTCCACCCATGCCATCGGCAACCACCCATAAACCGGCTTCGGGTCTGTCCAAAAAAGAATCTTCATTATGTTTGCGTCGCTTGCCTGTATCAGTAAAGGCCCAGGAACGCCAAACCAGTCTGCTTTCAGAGTGATTATTACCGGCAAGAATACTGCTTAAGCTTGGCTGTTCCGGTTCAGTGATTTCAGTTTTAAAGTCACTAATATTATCCGGCTGTTTAGGCGAAGCCAAGGTCTGAAGAGGACGATCTTTACCCTTTAAAAATCCCGAAAAACAGGCAATAGGCGGTAATCCCTGACAGGCAAACAACTCAGACTTTACATGCTCTGAACCAGTACTGTTCCACAAACTAAAGCCGGGCATAAAACTTGACAACAAATTAGCGCTGAGCTCAACAAAACCATCACCGATTTGCTGGCAACTATCCAGGGTTATGTGGACAGTTTTTTTCTCGGTAGAACGTTGTTGCTCGGTGAAGGCACTGACAGGCAATGAAAAAGACGGGATGGTTTGGACAAGTTGATCAAAGGCATTAAGATCAAGATTACCCTCCAATCCCATAAATGCAGCATCTTCCAGTTGTTCAAACCAGGTATTTCCTGACGTAAGCAAAAACGGAAACTGAAACGAAGGTTCAAATAAAACAGCCAGAGTTAGCGGATAATAACGCCCTACCCTGTCTACGCTTGGCATCATAATACCGGCAACGGCCTGGTTACCACACAAGCCGGGACTTAACAAAAAACGCCATATCGGACTGGTTAAATAACTCTGCAACCAGTCTTCGCCCAACTCTTCCCGACTGGCGGCTATGGCGCTTTGTAGCCAGCTATCCCAGGAGCGGATAAAGTCATTTGGCAAACGCCTGGAAACAAAATCCCCAACCATGGGTAACTTACCGTAAAAACCGACACTTGTTATTGATTCCACAGTTACAGACTTCCAGGAAAGCGAATATTATCAAACTCTTTTAGCGAGAAAGGATTATCCACGCTACTTGCACTGAGTTCATAACGCGCTTGCACTCCGTCAATATCAAAAGTGAGCAGGTATTTATCCTGGTCAGTTCTTTGAATATGAGCCAACTCCAAAACCCTGAACCAGGCCCATTGACCTTCGGTTTCTTTATGGAGTTTTTTTCCGTCTTTGGTTTCAAAACCAAAACTTACCAAGCGACTGCCATCTGTTCCCGGCCATTGAAACGCAGCGTTTTTGGCGGTGTCGGTTTGATTGTAAGCGGATTGTTGACCCTCAATATTCAACCAAAACGAGCTGGCATTAGGACCTAACGATAAGGGCTTAAGCGTAAATTTCACTAACGGTGTACTGCCACTGCCCGAAAAAAATATCTGACGAATTTTAGCGGCCGCCTGAAGTTGTGCCAAAGTCCCGGCGGAAACACTGATTGCCTGATTATCCTGGCTTATCATGCGCCAGTTTTTTCCGCTGGTATCCACAAACGCTTTCAGATTGTTATTAAAAAATTGTTCCAAAATTCCGCCCTGGGCAAAAAAGCGGCTGAAATCTTCCAGGGTAATATCTTTGCTACTGGCTCTTGAAAAAGGATAGCGCCCCTGAATTGCGGATTGATACAGTGGCATAACCTCACTTTGCCAAAGCCGATTCAACTGGGATTTACTGCTGTCCAAAATAATATCCTGATTACCGGCAGCCAAAACCTGCGTCATACTTTTAAGCGGCTCAGGCAAACGGCCCGCTTCCATTTTCATTTTCGCAACCGCATCGCCCCCTCCGCTTTGCTTGGCTTTTTCTATGGCCACGCCACCCACATTTGAAGTTCCACTCAGGTCTATCATATAACCATAAAGTTGCCCCAACACTTCAATGGTTCGATCTAGGGGAACTGGGCCACCTGAACCTCTAACCAGAGATGTTAAGCTCTTGAAATGTTCTTCAACATCGCTTCCTAATGGCTTAGCCGGTTGCCCCGTTAGACCTGCCGATTTGGCGGCATCTAAAAGCTTGGTCAGACGACTATCAGCCGGTTTTACTTCGCCGGCTTGTTGCAGCTTGTTTGCGGCATCTTCCGGACTTGGCGGTTTGGTGGTCAGCGAAGTTTCCCGGTTTAAGGCTTCTAGTAATTTACGCAGCGGTGAATCCGGACTTGAAGCAAACTCAAGTACTTCGGTCGCCTGCGCGGCATTGCCAGTCGCCTTGATTTTTACGTTATCAAGCAAGACATCCCAGTATTTTATGTAATCTTGATAGTAGTAGTTCCGAATAGCCTCTTCCAGTTTATCGCTATCAACCGTCTCGGTCTTGGCGGCATCACCTAGTATCCAGCTTCCAGTAACCGACTCGGCCACCTGCTCTTTGCTCTGCTTTAAAAAGACAGAATAAAATCCGTCATAGGTATAAAGATAAGGAATGCTTTGTTGCGCGAGGGTACCTGTTTTAGTCGCAAAAACCCGTTCAGCATTAATACCCAGCGCATCAACTAATTTGAAATCTTGGGCTTTGCTTTGCAGGGCATCATTTTTAATGCGCATATAAATTTGTTGCGCGACCGGAATACGATTAAGAATTTGCCGGGCCGCGGAAATCAAGCGTTGATTAAGCGTTTGCGTTTCTGGCGGCAATTTGAGTAGATTATCTAAATGGTCAAGTAATTGTGCCTGGGTTTCGGTATCGGTCGAATAAGTATTTTGCCAGTCTACGGCAATCCAGGGCTTTAACAATTCAGGATTTAACCGTTTGCTGTCGCCCAACATCAAATAGACTTCCAACAAGGAATATAAAATATCCGGATTATCGGTCTTGTCTTTAATGCGTTGTTCCAAACGTGTTTTGATCAACGGCAAAAATTGTTTTTGCAGTAGTTCGTTATACGTTTCTTTGATTACCGGTTGTAATTTGTCACCTTGATAGAGTCCAAAGGTCGACAAGAAAGGAACATCATCGGTATAAACCTGAGTAATTGCCTGCATGGCGTTCATACGCTTTAACAAGGCTGCAAAATCATTTTGCCAATTGGGTGTTGCAGCAACAACCTTGTCGTATTGTTCAATTTTGCTGAGTGTATCGGCAAGGCTGGTTTGATTTTTGTTATAACTGGTCAACCATAACACCGAGAGCAACACAATGATGGCAATAGCGCCCACATAAACACCGTTGCGCAGTAAAGCCTGAATCCGTTCAAGACGCGGATTGACGCCGACAATCAACGCTTCTTCAAAAATCACTTCCTTCAACAGACGCGTTAAGAAAAAACTTTTACCTTTACCGCTAAACAAAGGCGCAGAAACCCTGTCCAGCTTAAAAGTATTGGCAAGCATGCCCATTAAACGGTCGATAGGCGTGCCTTCCTGGGTTCCGCTGGTCAAATATACACCGCGTAAACAGGGTGCTTTTTGATAGCGATTGGCTCCGTAACATTCCTGTAAAAAACCCAGCAAGCCTTCTCTTAGCAAAGCCATGCGTTGCGGAAAACCAAAAATCAGATTGCGACGTTGCAAATCCCTTTCTTCTTGCAGGCGTCTTGGCAGATGCTCATTTAGCCTCGTCAATAAATCATCAAAATCTTTGCCTACGCGGGTGATTACATCCACAGGATTTTCAGCATCTTCTTCCGGGAAAGTAACGCCCCAAACCTGGGCTCTTTCTTCTTTGCTTAAATTGGCAAAAAAATCATTAAAACCGGCAATTAAATCCGCTTTGGTAAACAGCATATAAATAGGAAAACGTATACCAAACTGGCTATGTAATTCTTCAATACGTTGCCGAATTGATTGGGCATGCAAACTTCGCTCTTCTTCGGTTTGCTTAAGTAGATCTGACAAACTCATGGTGATAAGCACACCGTTAACCGGCCTTCTGGGACGATGTTTTTTAAGCAAATCCAAAAATCCCAGCCAGGCAGCTTTATCAACGGCTTCATGACTGTCTTGAGTGACATAACGTCCCGCCGTATCCAGTAACACCGCTTGATCGGTAAACCACCAATCGCAATTACGTGTACCGCCAACACCGCGCACAGCACCTTTGCCAAACTTGTCGGCCAAGGGAAATTCCAAACCGGAATTAATCAAAGCCGTAGTTTTGCCTGAACCCGGTGGACCTATGATGATGTACCAGGGCAAATCGTAAAGATAATTTTTACCTTGAGCGTTTTTCGCGCCTTTTTTAAGGGTTTGTAAAGCCTCGTCAAAATTATTGGCGATGGTACCGATTTCTGCCTCGGCAATTTGTGAATTGTCATTATTTGCCGGAGCTACTAACTCACTCGTCATTTGGGCATTTGCCCGGTTTGCGGTCAGTTGAATCCTTAGATTATTAAGCCCCCATAACATCACCAGCGACATGATCACTAACAATCTGACCATATCCGATTCCAGCGGCACATGACCTGCAATAGCAATAAGCGGCCCAAAAAACCAAATCAATAAACTTACGGCAATAATCCCCAGCAGCTGAAGAACCCATTTCTTTTTGAAAAATTCGATCACACTTTTCATGGCTAATCCCTTGCGGCTATATGATAATTTCTATGCGACGATTCATTGCTTTATGCTCCGGGCTATCGTTAGCCACCATCGGCTGCGTATCGGCCC
>CAIKYI010000204.1 GCA_903831545.1 uncultured Methylobacter sp.
GAACTTAAAGCCACCCACCGCAAATTGGAAAACGCTTACAACGAAAACTTCACCGATTACAAAGACGTTATCCCAAAGCTGTTTCATTACAACGCTTTTGTGCTGTTGAGCAACGGCATTGAAAGCCGCATTGGTAGCGTTACTGGCCAATATCTGCACTTCCACGAATGGAAACGCATCACCGAAGAAGACGAAGGCATCGTGGCCTTGGATAGAATCATTGTCGGTGTTTGTGAAAAACAGCGTTTTTTGGATTTGTTTGAAAACTTCATTCTGTTTGATAACTCCCTGGGGAAAATCGTTAAACTGATTGCCCGCAACCACCAGTTTATCGGCGTAAACAAAGCCATTGAAAATATCCGGTATAAAGACCAATTGTATCAACTGGGCAAAATCAGCCTGGAAGAAAAGCAAAAACTGGGGGTGTTTTGGCATACCCAAGGCAGCGGTAAATCGTATTCCATGGTGTTCTTTTGCCAAAAAATCCATCATAAGTCTACCGGCAGTTATACATTTCTGGTCGTTACCGACCGCAACGAATTGGACACGCAGATTTATGGCACTTTTAGTGGCGTGGGTGCCGTGCCGCAAGTCAAAGCTGGCGCAAAGGACTCTTTAAAAGCCAATAGCGGCAAGCATTTAAAAGAGTTATTGAGTTCGGAACATCGTTATTTGTTTACGCTGATTCATAAATTCAATTTTGCAGACGTGATTACCCCGCGTGAAAACATCATTGTCATTTCAGACGAAGCCCACCGGACCCAAGGTGGCAGTTTGGCGCTAAATTTACGCAATGCCTTGCCCAATGCATCTTTTATGGGGTTTACAGGGACTCCGCTGTTTAAGGATGATGAAATTACCAAACGTATTTTCGGCGATTACGTGTCGCGTTACGACTTTAAACGCAGTGTCGATGATGGGGCAACGGTGCCGCTTTATTACGAAAACAGAGGCGAATATCTAGGCTTAAAAAACCCGATTATCAATGACCAGATACGCGCCATTATTGATGCGGAAAGTGATGATTTGGATACTGACCAACGTAGCCGGATTGAACAGCTTTTCGCAAGGGAATATCCGATATTGACGTCCAGAAAACGCCTGGATGCTATTGCCAAAGATGCGGTTTGGCATTTCTGTAATCGTGGTTATAAGGGTAAAGGCATGTTTGTCGCCCTTGATAAACTCACCGCTGTCAGAATGTATGATTTGATTACCCATCATTGGCAGTTGATGGTTGAGCAATTAGAAAAAGACCTTTTCAAAGGGAAATATGGCGACCAGGAGTTGCTCGAAAAAAGCCGGGAGCTGCAATGGATAAAGGAAACAGAAGTTTATGTCGTGGTCAGTTCGGAGCAGAATGAAATCCAAAAGTTCCAGAAATGGGATTTGGACATTGAGCCGCACAGGGAAAAAATGAACAGCCAAGACCTTGAAACACGATTCAAGGATGAAGACGACCCTTTCCGTTTTGTTATCGTCTGTGCCATGTGGATTACCGGTTTTGATGTGCCGACGCTTTCGACCTTGTATTTGGACAAACCTTTAAAATCTCATACCTTGATGCAAGCTATTGCCCGAGCCAACCGCATCAGTGAAGGTAAAAATAACGGCTTGATAGTCGATTACATCGAAACCTACACCGCATTACTGGATGCCTTGGCGATTTATGGGGCGGGTGGAGATAAAGGCGATGTTGATGAAGAACCTGAGCCACCGGTAAAACCCAAGGAAGAACTGATTAGCCA
>CAIKYI010000205.1 GCA_903831545.1 uncultured Methylobacter sp.
GGTTGGAAAGTGCAATTTACGAGCGAATTGAACGAAAAAATAGTTGACGAGTAGACGCTCATCTTACTGGCTGAAATTAAAACGACGGAAGAAACCAAACTACGACCGCCTAATACTTAGGCTTCCTGTGGTCGGAACGACCCAACAAGGAAGCATCGGTTGAACCGTATTAGCTTCGCTGATTTTCAATTCCCGCTTGCAGTAAGGTTATTCAACGACGTTAAAGAGAAGAAGTAGTTATGGAGAAAGCGACCGGTTTTAATAAGTTGTCGCAGGAAGGAAAAGACAAAAGAAAGAGCAAATAGTGCTGTCGGCGGTATATTTTCTACAAGAACACAACTGAAAAAAGATAAGAAAACAAGCAGAAACAGCGGTTTTTGCTATAGAATAGGCAAAGCAATGGCCATCCCTGCACTATGCAGGGCTTGAGAGGCAATAAATTACGGATTCAGATTCGTTGTTCGTGGATAAAACACATTGTCAGGCGAACGGATACGCAGCAAAAGTTCTACAGGATGTAACGTTCCTGTTTTACAGCGTGGGCATTTGCAGGGATCAAATCCAGTGAGACGAATCGTTCGCTGCTGCCGCGTTTCGGTAAGTTGGAAAATATCCGGTTTGCTTTTCAGGGATTTGACTTGCTCCCGGTAAGCACTGGTGAGAATACCAACGTAACGTATCTTTACAAAACCACGGGGCAGGATATGCATAGCAAAACGCCTGAGGAACTCTACTCCCGTGAGGGTCATGAGTTTCTGATTGGCATTATCCGAGTAATCCTTGTAGGAAAAAGTAACACCATTGTTGTCAATGTTTTTGATACGCGTGTTGCTAATAACTACCCGATGGGTGTATTGACCTAAGTAATTTACTACCTGACGGGCATTGCCCAGCGAAGGTTCGGTATATACCACCCACGGTTTAGCGTAACAGTGGTTGATTATTGGTTGAAACTCCGGCAATCGGTTTTTCTTTTTCAGGTTGCGTTTCAGTGCTTCGAGCAGTTTGCCACGAAAAGCCACACTGAGCTGACGTACCGGATAAAGGTATTTACCTTCATTGCCGATAGGTTTGATTTCACCGCGTGGAGTAATGCCCACGGCAGGAACAATACAATGAACGTGCGGATGCAGGCTCAGGTTTTGTCCCCAGGTATGGAGTACACAGATAGCACCGGTTTCCACCCCGTAATGGGAGTAACCGAAGGCATACAAAGTTTCTTTTACGCAAGCAAAAAGACTCTCGTAAAAGAACAAACTGTCGGCCAGGCAAACCGGGTTCAGGTCATCGGGTACGGTGAAAACAATATGAAAATGTTTCACGCCCAGTGAATCACGCATACGGTCTTCAGCCCAGAGTATTTGCCGGGCTAACTGACATTTGGGGCAATGGCGATTGCCACAACTATTATAACTGTAATGTTCCTCGCCGCAGGAATCACATTTGTCCTTGTGTCCACCCAGTTCAGCTGTACGGCATTGCTGCAAAGCATTGAGTATGGTCAGTTGATAATTGTTGGGTGAACACTGCATACGAAAGTCTGCTCCGTAACGTTTTATTACGGAAGCCATTTCAAAACAGCTGCGTGCCATTACTTACGCTTACAAGCTTCGGGATAAAGCGTATCCAGCGGACTGTGGGCTTTGACCAGCGGACATTGAGCAATGTGCAGGTAAATCATGGTGGTTTCTATCTTAGAATGTCCCAGCAGGTCTTTGACCGTGACAATGTTCAGTCCGTCTTCAATCAGATGGGTGGCATACGAATGACGAAGAGTATGAACAGTCACATCCTTGTCAATACCGGCTGCTTTTACAGCTTCGCGCATGACCCAGGAAATGGCTTTGGCAGAATAAGGCGAACCCAATGTTTTGCCGTTGAAAAGCCAGGTAAGTGGACGTTCAAGAGTGAGGTACTTTTTAAGACCAACAATCATATACTGCGAGAGCGGAACCATACGATCTTTGTTGTACTTACTGCGCCGGATATGAATGGCACGACGTTCGAAATCGATATCAGCGATTTTGAGGTTAATTACCTCCGATGAACGAAGTCCGGCAGAATAGATAAGCATAAGCAGCACACGGTGCTTGAGCAAAGTGGGAGCTTTGAATAAAAGACGTAGTTCACTCTTGTTGAAAATACTGGGCAGTTTAGAATCTTTCTTGAGCGAAGGAAGTTTAATGGCACGATCGGGTAAACCTACATAGCGATAATAGTAGCGAAGCCCGTACACCGAGTGTTTGAAAGCTCTGCGGGAAGGAGATATA
>CAIKYI010000206.1 GCA_903831545.1 uncultured Methylobacter sp.
CTTTGCCTTCTTCTTCGACTTTCATGATTTATCCCCGGCTTGCTGTTGTTGCGCTGAGCGCATGGCCAGCACTGCCAGAAATTCATCGGCAAACACGCGCATACTGGCGGTAATATCCTTGATCTGGGTTAGCAGATAGTTGTAGGCAAACAGTGCGGGGATAGCTACGGCCAGACCGGTTACCGTTGCCAGCAGCGCCGCCGCAATACCTGGGGCAATCGAGTTGATATTGACGTCACCGGAAGCGGCAATCGCGGCAAAGGTAATCATTACCCCGACCACAGTCCCCAATAGTCCCAAAAAGGGACCACCGGCAATCGCTATGGTTAGCAACACCATATTCTTGTTAAGGCGCTGGCTTTCCGTAACGATCTGCGAATCGAGCTTTACATGCAGATAATTCCAGGCTTCGCGGCTAACCGACTGGTTAACATCGCCCTGCAACTGACCAAGTTCATGTATGGCAATATGATACAAATGATAAAGCGTGGAACTTTGAAAATGATCGTGCTTGCCGACCAAAGCCGTCAGTAAATCTGATTCGGCCAGATCATGTTCATCTTCACTTTCGTCTTGATCGAGTTCTCCGAGCTTTCTGGGGTCGAGTTTTCGGTATTTTTCCAAAAAGGTACGGTTGTCCCGGGTGACACGATTAATCACCAGCGTTTTGGTTACCATAACGATGATCGCGACCACCAACATGATTAAGGTCAGACCGATAACCACCCAGCCATCTATGGTGACGTTTTGCACAATGACCATGAAGTGACCACTATCGCCACTGCTATTGGATTCGTCCTGACCAAAACCCAATACAGAAAAATCAGGGCTTTGACTCCTAAAACTCAGTTTGATCCAGTCCGCGCTGCGGGCGGTAGCGGCAATCTGCACCTCATCCAGCAAACCCTTAAAATTGGCGCCGATAGCTATGGCAGGATTAAGCGCTGCAAGGCTTAAAGACGTGCTGCCGGACGCCAGACCATCGACAAACAACTCCAATTTGTCTGGTCGGGCAACCAAAACGATATGCTGCCATTTGCCCTGCGTCAGATTGACCGGTGCAATTTGTGCCTTGCCACCTGCCCCTGTCCAAGCAGCGCTTAATGTAGTGCCCTGGATATCCAGCGAGATGCCTTTATCGCCTTCATGGGCATCCAATAATTTGGCTTTGTCCTGGGCCTGATCCAGTTTGATCCAGGTCGAAAATGTCCAGCCCTTATCCGCTGCAATAGCCAGTTGCGGCGCAGGATTGAGAGTAATGGGGCCGACACCGGTAAATTTCGCAGCTGCGCCTATCCAGCCGGCGGCTTCAATTTGAGCTTTGGAATCGGTAGCGTGGGTTGCATAAGCCGTAGCATCCTGAGGCAAGGCTTCGCCTTCGTTAAAATGATAAACCAGACTTTGCGGCGTATCGTACAGACTCTTGCTGTCCGAGCCATCGGGGGCGTTGCCGTTTCCATAATAAAGCCAGAAGTCATCATTGCTTACGCCGCCGCGAACCTGCGGCAAACGCACCCAGATCAAACCTATTTCACTGAGCGTATCGACATGCTCAATCTGATAGTGCAAAGGAGTTTTGTCATCCTTTAAAAATCGCAAGTCGCGGCCATTCTCGGCAAGTTCGGCAAAAAAACCAAAATTTCCGGCATGCAATCTGACCAGGACAGGCACATCGCTAAGTGTTTCCTGAATGTC